>JAKSBO010000169.1 GCA_022361095.1 Desulfobacterales bacterium
ACGATTTTGTTATGTACAGCGTGATTCATTTGCTTTGCTCCGGGTGGGCCGTAATAAAATAGTTTAGGCCGGAATGCATATAATTGGCAACCGATTTTCCGGCTAACATTTATCATTGGCTTGTCAATTGGGACAAGGCTTAATTTTACCCTTTTTCTATGGATATTCATTCTTTTTCACCGCAGATTTTATCAGATGGACGTTTCTTTGCCCATATTAACCGGTGGTTCAGCAAGCCGGACAGGGAATGGCAGTGGAAATAACGGCCGTGGCGGATATTGAAACGCTGTGATTTTTATCAAATCCTAAAAAATGCGGGAATTCCCCGCTTCTGTGCGTCCATAGACTCCGAAGGCCGATGGATACGCCTTTGGAAATAATCGGATAACTGATATAAGGGCGTATTTGATTCGGGACGTTAAGGTTGATGAAAGGGAAGATAATGGGACAAAAAAAGAATAAGGGAACCCGGAGGTGTGGGGGAATATGGGTGAAGCGGGCTGTGATTGTGTGTCTGCTCATATTTCCTGCATGGTTTGGCGCTGCGGCATATGCCCGGGTATCCGTATCAAAGGACATTGAAGCACCGGTTGACAAGGCGGTGGATACCCGTCAATCCACCCAGGCGGCCCGGGAAAAATGGGATGCCCGACGCCGGAAGCTTGCAGAGGAATATGACCGCCTTAAAGCGGAAAATGAACAGCTTGCCTTTGCCAGCAAGAATTTGACCCAAAAGCGTGGGGCGCTCAAAACATCAATCCTGGACCTTACCCGGGAAAAAGAGGAGGCCCGGCGGATCAGAACCGAACTGGCGCCGTTTCTTAAGGAACAGCTTGGACGCCTGAAATCCCTTGTGGCAGAAGACGCCCCGTTTTTGTCCCGGGAGCGCAAAGACCGTCTGGCCCGTCTGGCCGTGATCCTGGATGATCCGGAGATCACCATTGCTGAAAAATACAGAAAAATGACGGAAGCCCTGTTTGTCGAAGCTGAATACGGCAACACAGTGGAGGTGTACCGGGAAAAAATTGTTGTGGACGAAACACAACGCCTTGCAGATATTTTCCGCATGGGCAGGGTGGCATTATTTTTTCTGGCCCTGGACCGTGAAAGCGCAGGGATTTTTGACGTGGCAAAAAACCAATGGCACACCCTGGACAAAACCCGGGTGCCGGCCGTTAAGGCGGTGGTGGAAATGGCGGGCAAGCACCGGCCCATGGAAGTGGTCACCCTGCCCATCGGGGCCATTGCCCCGGAAGGGGGGGAGCCGAAATGATACCGGTGAAATACCTGTCCATTCCTTTGCTGATCTGTCTGGTTCTGGTCACGGCTGCTGCGGGTTTCATATCTGCCCCAAACGTTTTGGCTGCGGATATCCGCAAATCCCATGCGGTTCTTGAACAAAAGCGCCAAGACATGGCTGCCAAAGCGGCAAAAGAACTTGCGGCGGCCAGGGCCGAGGCCCGGGAAAATGCCTTATCCATAAAAAAGGACAAAGATGCCCTGATTTCGGCAATTGCAGCCTTGAAAGCCAACAACAGCCGTCTTCGGACCACCAATGAAAGGCTCAAGGAAAACATCGACGTCCTGGCCGGCGAGCAGGCCGAATTACAGAGCAGCCTTGAAGAGTCCAGGATGGTGAATAAAGAGCTGGCAGGTTTTGTTAAAACCGCTGCCAAGGATCTTAACAGCCTTTTGGTGCAAAGCCCCCAAAGCGCCTTTGACAAGGAGCGGCACCGTTTTCTTGCGCCTGTGATCAACCCGGAGCGGTTTTGGTCCATGGATGATATCCGGCGGATCTCCGATAGCCTGTTTAACGAAATTCTGGCGTCGGGCGAGGTCTCCCTGCGCCAGGGCATGGTGGTGGACCGCCAGGGCAAGGACAGGGCCGCCCGGATTTTGTCCATCGGCAATTTTACATCTTTTTATCGATTCAATGATGATGACGGCCGGGAGTCGGAAACCGGTTTTCTGCTCTATTCGGATCAAAGCAGCCGGTTTTTTGCCCTGTCCAAACTGCCCTCAAAAAAAATCGTTGGCCGGATTGATACCTATCTTGCCGGGCAAAGCGACTGCGTGCCTGTGGATATCTCCAAAGGCGGTGCACTGCGGCGGTTTACCCATGAATTGAATCTGATGGATCAGGTGCCCAAGGGCGGGCCGCTTGTCTGGCCCATCCTGGCCATTCTCGGACTTGCCGCTCTTATCCTGCTGGAGCGCGTGGTTTTTTTCCGGCGGCACCAGATCCGGACTGCACCGTTTATGGCAAAGCTTTCCTCCCTGATTGAATCCGGAAACTTTCAGGCGTGCCGGGCGCTGATGGAGGCCAACAAACAGGGATTCATTCCCCAGGTTCTGCTCAAGGCCCTGCCTGTGCGAGAGCAGGCCCGCACGGATATGGAGAATGTGCTCCAGGAGGCCATTCTGGCAAAGATCCCCTCCATTGAACGGTTTTTGTCCACCCTGGGCATGCTGGCGGCCATAGCGCCGCTCATGGGGCTTTTGGGCACGGTCACCGGCATGATTAATACCTTTCATGTGATTACCTATTACGGGGCCGGGGATCCCAGGATGATGTCCGGCGGTATTTCCGAGGCCCTGGTCACCACCATGCTCGGGTTGACCGTGGCCATTCCCATTATGCTGTTCCACACCCTGTTGTCCCGGCGTGTGGAAACCCAGATCAGCACCATTGAGGAGAAGTCCGTGGCCTTTGTCAACATGGTGTTCAAGGCAAGGAACGGTGCCCGGACCGCCGCGGTTTCCGGTACGACAGGCGGGGAACAGGGGTAAGGAACGCTTCGTATGGACGAGTTTTTTTACCAGATGGCCGCGTATACCCGCTCCGGCGGGGTGGTGATGGTGCCCATTTTGTGCGTATCCATTGTGATGTGGA
Organism: Desulfobacterales bacterium; assembly: GCA_022361095.1. GTDB lineage: Bacteria > Desulfobacterota > Desulfobacteria > Desulfobacterales > Desulfobacteraceae > Desulfobacter. The sequence continues at coordinate 2,894 of JAKSBO010000169.1, forward strand.
TATTGATCTTTAACCGCCTGTTTTTTTTGCGCCGCCTCTATGTAAAAAACATGCCCAGGGCCATGGCCGGGGAACTGGTCAGGAACAACCAGTGGCCTGAAAAGAGATATAAAGGTGCCAATGCCTTTTTGGTCCGGGAATTTTTATCCCGGCGCAGCCCGGTGTCTGACCCGGATCTGGACGAACATATCCTTGACGAAACGGTTATGGCGCTGACCGCCTCCCTGGACCAATACCTCTCCTTGATCGGTGTGCTCTCTGCCGTGGCGCCGCTCATGGGGCTTTTGGGCACGGTGGTGGGGATGATGGAGACCTTTGATGTGATCACCGTGTTCGGCACGGGCAATGTCCGGGCCATGGCCTCGGGGATCTCCGTGGCCCTGGTGACCACCCAGACCGGCCTGATGATCTCCATACCCGGACTGTACATGAGCGGGTGGCTGAACCGGCGGGCCTCAAATCTTAAGCACCGCATCGCCTCCACGGCCATCTATCTTAAACCCTTTATCCATAACAGGAGTGTTTCATGCTGAATATATCCGCCTCCAGGCGGGCGGCAAAAAAGAGCCTTGAGTTGAATATTGCGCCCCTGATCGATATGGTGTTCATCCTTTTGATTTTTTTTCTGGTCACCACCTCCTTTGTCAAGGAGACCGGGGTGGATATCTCACGCCCCACGGCCGGCACGGCGGTGGCAAAAACCAAATCCGCCATTCTCATCGGCATCACCCGGGACAATACCATTCACCTGGACCGCAGGGAAATGGATGTCCGGGCCGTGCGCTCGGGTGTTGAACGGGCCATGGTTGAAAATCCCGAAGCCTCGGTGGTCATTGTGGCGGACAAGGATAGCAGAACCGGGCTTGTGATCTCGGTGATGGATGCCTGCAAACTGGCCGGGGCTGAAAACGTGGCCCTTGCCGCTCGCCTGCCCGAAGGTGGGTAGATGGCCGGTTCCCCACGCATGGCATACGAAGGAAAATTTCGCAGATTTCATCCGGGTTCGGTTTTGATCTGGATCTCTGCCGTTGTTCTGGCCCTGGGGCTTAATTTGTTTATTTTTGGGATTTTGCCGACCTTTATCCAACGGGTCCCCGATGCACCGGATGACACGGAGCTCATCCAGGCCATCCAGGTTATCCGGATCAAGCGTCCGGAGACACCGCCACGCAAAAAGACGCCGCCCAAACCGCCTGAGCCCGCCAAAGAGGTGGTGTCAGCCACAAAAATTGTACAGAAACAGATCCAAAGGCAGGCGATTGTCAGGCCGAATCTCTCTGTGGACTTAACCCCCCATCTGCCTGAATTGCCGAACAGCATTGCCCTGGGCCCGCTGTCAAATTTTTCCATGAAAGCAGACATCCCCGGGGGGCTGTTTTCCGCCTCAGAGCTGGATATGCCCCTGCAGGCGCTGGTTCGGACCCCTGCATCCTATCCCCTGCGGGCCCGCAAACGTGGCATTGAAGGCTGGGTCAAAGTGGCATTTATTGTCACCAGGGAAGGCCGGGTAAGGGATATAAAGGTGGTGGCGGCCGAGCCCAAGGGGGTGTTTGAATCCAGTGTAACCCGGTCCGTATCCCGGTACCGGTTCAAACCGGGAACCGTGGACGGCAGCGCGGTGGAAGTGCGTGTCATGACCACCATCCGGTTTAAGATGGAGGAGTGATGGATAAATTGTTGTGGCCTTGCCTTGTGTTTGTTTTTATGGCGCTTTCTCCCTGTATAATCCCGGCGGCAGGCCAGGATGGCGCGCCATTGCCCTTTGCTGCGGGAATGTGCGCAAACAAGGTTGCAGGCCTCATGGACAAAAAAAACTTTGCCGAAGCGGTTCAAGAGATTGAGGCTTTCCAGGCCAAGGCAAAAACCGTTGATCCTGACACGGCACATAAAAAGGGCTACACCCATTATTACCTGGATTTTCTTTTGGGCAACTGCTGCATGATGATGGAAAAACAGGGTAGCGGCGTTGTGAAAAAAGCGGCGTTGGCCTATGAACGGGCCGTTAAAAAATACAATGGGCTGTACCAGGGATGGCTGAACCTGGGCCGGTGCCGGTATACCCTCAAACAGATGGGCAAGGCGGCCCAGGCCTTTATCCGGGGATATAATACTGCCCCGGAAAAAAAGGGGGCGTATCTTTACCAGGCCGCGGCATGTTACTATTTTAACGCCGATTACCAACATGCCCTGAATGCCTTTAACCGGCTGATGAACAACCATCCCGCCGAAGTGACCCTTGGCCGGAAAGAGGTGCTGGTCAACATCCTTTTCTCTCTTGAAAAAAACCGCCGGGCCCTGCCATATCTCAGGGAACTGGCTGCCAAATCCAAGGGCGATAAAAAGCGGACCTGGCAGGAGGTGCTGCTGTATCAATACATGGAACTTGGTATGGATAAGCAGGCGGTCGCTTTAGCCTCCACCCTGACCCGGCAGGAACCCGAAGAATCGAAGTGGTGGCGGGCCCTGGCCCATATTCACCTTGATAAGAAGCGCCTTGAAAAGGGACTTGAGGCATTCATGATCTACAGTTTCACAACGCCGTTGACCACATCCGAAACAAAATTGCTGGCCGATCTCTATGCCGGGTGCAACATCCCTTTGGAGGCGGCCAGGGTTTATGAAGATTGGCTGGAAAGAATTCAAAACAGTCCGGAGGGCCTTTCCGGTATGGGTAGAAAAAAGATGACGGACCGCATCCTTGCCATTGCCGGGGCCTTCCGGCAGGGCAGGGATTTCCAGGCTGCACTTAAATGGGCGGACAGAGGGCTTGCCCGGGGATGCGATGCTCGGCTCCTGGCCTTTAAAGCAGATCTGCTGTTCCGGGAGAAAAATTACAACGCCGCATATCTTGCCTATAAAAACCTGGCCGGTCGTGAACGCTCCCCAGGCCGGTCCTGGCTCATGGCAGGCTACGCAGCCCTGAGCTGCGATAACCCCCAACAGGCAAAAAAGGCTTTTTCCCTTGCCTGCAAATATCCCAAGGTAAAATCTGCGGCGTTGGCTGCCCTGGAACAGATCCGGGCAATGAGGATTGGAGAGGAAATTTGATGGCGTCTTATGAAGATCATGGCATTTTTCACTACCCGGTGTTTAAAGGGTGACCCTTTCTCCTGAAGGCGCGCATAGACTATCCGGATATTTGAAAATTTAGGCTCATGTCGCGTTTTGGGATCTTTTGAAATTTGATAAAAAAAAGTAAGAATTGACTTGCATTACAGATCTTTATAATAGTAAATATTTGCTTTACTATTAATTGATTACACTCGGATTGGAGCCGATGAAGGTAAATATCAAGTCCCTGATAGATGATGTACAATGCTATGAAACCGTTCGCGAGCTGCGTTGGCCGGAAATACGTGAGTGTCCGTTTTGTGATTCCATAAACACAATCAAAAAAGGTTACGACGATAGGGAATACGCCAAAAAGCGCTATGAATGCAAAGAGTGCGGAAAACGCTTCGATGATCTCACCGGGACCATTTTTGCCGGACATCACCAACCCCTTAAAGTGTGGATATTATGTCTTTATTTCATGGGTTTAAATTTGTCTAACAACCAGATTTCCAAAGCGTTGAACCTTAATAGTGGAGATGTTCACAACATGGCTGATCAGCTACGCGAAGGCGTGGTAAAAAAACCCCGGAGAACCCTTCAGGATGAGGTTGAGTGCGATGAGGGGTATATCGTTGCGGGGCACAAAGGTAACCCCGAGGCGGTATCAAAAAAAGGCCGGGATGGTCGCCGTAACAGATTAAAGGGTGCCGGAGGGCGTGGTGCGTTAGAAAAAGAGAAACCATCTATTTTCGGGATGATATAACGATGTGGGCAAGTTGTGTTCAAATGCTCCCCTATGTCCGGCAGGCCGCTATTGAGCCTTTGATAAAAGCCGCTATACAACCAGAGACATTGGTCTGCACAGATGGGTATGCCATTTATAACCGGTTTTAAGATCCGACATATTTCTGAAATTTTTTAGTTAGGATATCATATTCTTGAATAATAGAATTAAAAGTGCATGAATAGCCTTCTGAAACTCCAGATTCTTCTATGATTCCTGTTTCTATCATACCTCTTAGAGCAGCTTCCATGAAAATTAATCTGAAGCGGGCCGTTTCAAAATTATTGAACAAATCTGCTATATCAGTTTTATTGTTTTTCATATCTATCATTTATGTTCTCCAAGATATTATTTTAAAATAGAGGCCTTGAAATATTTTGTTACGTCACTCTTTAAAGCCTTCACATACAAAACCTTTGTTCTAACTCTTTTAAATTTTTATAGTTTTCTAATATCAAATATTCTTCCCGACCGAATTGTTAAAACGCTTCTTGTTTGAGTTCTTGCTTAATTAAGCATATGCCAAACGCATAAATTTGTTTTTTTAATACAAACAATTATTTCAGAAATAACTGTGCTACCATTAGATAAAGCATTCATCTCTTGAAAATTAGCCCATCCTTTTTTGTCTTTAAATTTGGCCCATTCCCCTTTCATTTAATATTTTTATCTCTTTTGGCTATATGTTTTCTGTAAAATAAATACCCCAGCAGCATACACCGTAGTTTGGTTAGGTGTCAATGTCGAAAACACCTTACTATACTAAGGTGCTATGGAAGCTAATATTCGAATAAAACTAGGTGCAAAAATTAAAGAGGAACGAGGAAAGGCCAACTATACACAAGAAAAGCTGGCAGCTAAATCTAAAATTGATTATAAATATATTCAAAAAATAGAAGGTAAAACACCCCCGAATATAACAATCGAAACTATTGAAAAAATCGCGAAAGCGTTAAATATACCTCCTTCAAGTTTATTAGATTTTTAAAATTCCGGCGACAGCTTACTTAATTCAAACAAGAAACACACTACGGCCAAGTCGTAGATATACATCGTTAGTCTGTCCATAAAGTCTTTAAAGTTGAGATTTTTTAAGGATACCGTTATAATTGCTGGTGATTTTGTAGGGCAATTTTAGAAATCTTACGGCGAGTTCTATGTCTATGATTGAATGGAGCCTCTGTTTTCCCCAAAGCAATGAATAACAAAAGCAGTTTTCCTGGCAAAAAAGAAAGCGACGCTTGCAGATTCGCAAGATTCGTTCCGGTATCATAGAGAATCTGGGGAGCTTTATCGCCAGCATCCATAGGGCAATAATCCTAGGGCTGAAAAAGGAAGCTATTTCATCATACTTTGAATAGTTTTCTGCAATTGAGGGAAATGATTTTTACAAATATCAAAGATAATTTCATGGTCTACTTTTTCTTAGTGATGAAAAACGATATCACGTAACCTCATGATATTGGTCCACTTAACTCCTGGAAAATTTGAAAAAAGGATTTTCTCCATCCTGGTTTGAGCCGACTTGACCCTTTCTCTATTCGCTTCGAACATGTAAAGAGTTCAATAAATTTTCCAAGATTCCGGTTACTGGTTCAAGATGTTTTGCCGGTCCTGTAACCTTAATCAATATTTTAGGTTTAAAGCTGTTTCCTCCTGCTTCTCCATGGAAAAACCAGGTGTATATAAAAAATGGTTCTTCATCCGGAACATCAAATATGACAAGTCCTTCAAAGCCGGGAAAATCCGCCACAGTTCTTTTCTTATCTTTTAAAACCTTAAGTTTGATTCCCTGCAACGCAAGATCTTTAATATCATTTGATACATCATCAAGTGGATGATGAGTGGACACACGACCTACAGTTTGAGTGTCAATACTTACTTCTGTTTGTAATGCTTTATTTTTAAATCTAATACGCGCATGTTCATTGAGACTCGGTTTTGATGTAAGTGAGCCAACACCTATATTAAAACCTTTAGATGTTCCTTTTTTATATCCTCCGGCGGTGATAGATATCAATCGCAAGATATCTTTCTCCATGCCTTTCTTTCCTTCGTATTTTAATATAAGGAGATGATTTTCCAATGTTTTTTGTGCTTCCAAAGTAACACGTGGCACAGAAGGGTCTTCTTGATAGAAAACCGCTGGAAAACCAGGATGTACCTCTGTTTCCCACAACATTTTAGAAAAAACCTTTTTTGCTTTAATCTTTTCAATACGTTTATGCCATAGATCATCAGGAGATTTGTCCTGAAGTGGTACAGTCTCTACCGCAACATGATAGATACTTTGATGTCTTCCAACCAGATCAAACTCTTTTGGAAGGCTAAAATTAAAACGGCCTAAACTCATTTGTTTCATATTTATTCCTTCTAAATAATCTGTGTTTTTATTGGTATCTTTAACATCCGAGTTGCATCCCATTGACACTAA
>JAKSBO010001015.1 GCA_022361095.1 Desulfobacterales bacterium
ATATATTGTACTTACTTTAAACACCCAAAAATATTTTTTTGAATATTAATCGTATTTTACATATGATTTTATAATTTATTCACTTGATTAATTCAATCGATTGAATTAATCTTCAAGGCAGATAAAAATTCAAATTGGGAGACATTGTGGCAAAGAAGGGAAATACCCACGCACCAGGGACCAAAGAGAGATTACTTGAAGCCGCCATAGACGTATTTGGCAGGCACGGCTTTGACTCGGCCACCACCCGGATGATTGCCAAAGCAGGCAACGTAAACATTGCCGCCATTCCCTATTATTTTGGAGGCAAGGGCGGACTTTACCAGGCTGTCATTACCCATATTGCCGGCCACATCAAAAATGAAGCCGGAGATCTGCTTGAACGAATCGGCGGGATGACCTTCGACCAAGAAGACGGGCCCCAGCAGGCCCGGGAACTTCTCCGGGCTGTTCTCGAACGATTTATTAATTTCATTGCCGGCTCGGAACAAGGGACGCGTTTTGCCAGAATTCTCCTGCGGGAGCAGATGTTCCCAAGTCCTGCCTATGACACCCTTTTCGAAGGGTTCCTGAAACCCGTGCTTGATGCGTTGTCCACCCTGATCATGGCGGCATCCGGCGAATCCGATCCCAGGCAGGCAACATTCAAGGCCATGACGCTCATGGGCCAGGTGGTCATTTTCCGGGTGGCCCGGGAAACCATTGTCCGGGGGCTTGGCCTTGAAGGGTATTCCCCGGAAGAACTAAAAGAAATCCGCCGGGTGGTTGTAGCCAATGCCCTGGCAATCACTGCACCACCAAGCGAATAGGTCATAAGGAAATTGTCATGAAAAAAGTATTCCCTATTATCATACTGATTGCCGCGGCAGCAGGCGCTTACATCTATTGGCAGAATCAAAATGAGAAACAGGATGAAAATGCCGGCGCCTTTAAAGTTTACGGTACAATCGATATTCGTGACACAGCCCTGGCGTTCACCGAACAGGAACGGGTTGAAACGGTGCTGGTCGAAGAGGGCATGCGTGTGAAAAAAGGCCAGGTACTGGCAAAATTGCGCACCACAAAGCTTGATGCCGGCATAAAGGCGCTGCAGGCCAGGATTGCGGCCCAGCAGGAGACCGTGACCAAGCTGGAAGCGGGCAACAGGTCCCAGGAGATCGACCAGGCCCGGGCCGAAGTGCAGGCTGCCCGGGCCCGGGTGGAGAATGTCTCCCGCAACGTGACGCGCCTCAAGGCCACTTCCCGGTCCGGGGCCACCAGTATTCAGAACTATGATGATGCAAAAGCCCAGTTAAAGGTTGAAAAAGCCCAGTTATCGGCAAGCCGGAAAGCACTGGATCTGCTTATCGAGGGGCCGCGCAAAGAGGATATCGCCGCAGCCCGCCACCAGCTTGATGCCCTTGTGGCAGACCTTGACCAGCTTCAGGTACGCCTGTCCGACATGATCCTGTCCGCTCCTGCCGACGGTACCATCCAGTCCAGAATCCTTGAACAGGGAGAGCTTGCCGGGCCGTCCAAGCCCGCTTTTATCCTGGCGCTTTGTGATCCCAAATGGGTGCGGGCATATATCCCGGAACCCATGCTGGGAAAAATCAATCTGGGTATGACCGCCCGGATTTTTACGGATACGTTACCCGGTCAGTTCCTGGACGGATGGGTGGGCTTTATTTCTCCCGTGGCGGAATTTACCCCCCGGGCTGTGGCCACAGAAGATCTGCGCACCCAGTTGGTGTACGAGACCCGGATATTTGTGAAGGACCCGGGGGATATTCTTCGTCTGGGCACCCCCGTAACCGTGGCCGTGAATGAAAATCAGCCCCGGGCCCGGCCTGCGGACTGATCCGGAAACAGTGGAATACAGTATGAACAGCAGCGCGGCATTGCCAATAACGGCGGAGGATGTTGAAATCACGCCCCTGATGCATGCAGACGGTATATGCAAAACATTTGACTCCCCGGGCGGTAAAAAGACCCAGGCCCTGGACGGTATCTGCCTCAAAATTTCCCAGGGCCGGGTGACCGGCCTTGTGGGTGCGGACGGTGCTGGGAAGACCACCCTTATCCGCATTGCCGCAGGGCTTTTGGTGCCCACGGCCGGCCGGATGACCCTGTTCGGTTTGGACACGGTGGACCACAGCCTGGAAATCCAGAGCCGTGTTGGGTATATGCCCCAGAAATTCGGTCTGTACCAGGACCTGACCGTGATTGAAAATTTAAGACTTTATGCGGATCTCCAGGGAGTTGCATTAAAAATGCGGCATGACCGCTTTGACAGGCTGCTTGCCATGACCGATCTGGCTTTGTATACCAAAAGAAGGGCCGGGGCCCTTTCCGGCGGTATGAAACAGAAACTGGGCCTGGCCTGTGCCCTGGTGAAATCCCCTGAATTACTCCTCCTGGATGAACCCACCGTGGGGGTTGATCCGGTCTCCCGGCGGGAGCTGTGGAAGATCGTCTATGACCTGGTGGAAAAGGAGCGGATCGGGGTGCTGGTCTCCACGGCCTACCTGGATGAGGCGCAACGCTGCGACCAGGTTAAAGTGCTTCACCAGGGACGCCTTCTGGCCCAGGGCTGTCCGGACGACTTTACCGCCGGAATGCAGGGCCGGGTATTCCTTGCCGCCCCGGATGAACAGATGCGGGCCAGACAGATTTACACCCGGCTGGCAGGCCGGGAAGGTATATCAGACACCACCATCCGGTCCGGGCGGGTGCGGGTGGCCGTTGACAGATCGTTATCCCCGGAAAATGACAATACCCCGGAGGCTGGAAAGCAAAAAATTGCAACCTTGCTGAACCGCCCGGACCACACAATAACACCGGCAGACCCGACTTTTGAAGATGCGTTTATGGCCCTGGTCCCAAAGGGCGATGCCCAGCTTCAGACCTCTTCGCCGGCTCTGGCGACCCCATGGGTCACGGCGCCGCCGTCCGGGGATAACGCGGCTGTCATAACAAACAGTTTATGCAAAAAGTTTGGGGATTTTACGGCGGTTTCCAATCTCACCCTTGATGTCTGTCAAGGCGAAATTTTCGGATTACTGGGCCCCAACGGCGCCGGAAAAAGCACCACATTCCGCATGCTGTGCGGCCTTTTACCCGCCACATCCGGGGATATCCGGGTGGCGGGCCGCAATCTGCGCAGCTCCCGTGCCAAGGCCAGGGCACGCCTGGGATATATGGCCCAGCAGTTTTCACTTTACGGCCAGCTCAGTGTCACGGAGAATTTTAAATTTTTCGGCAGGGCATACGGGCTTTCCGGCAGCCGGCTCAAAGAGAGAATGGCCTGGGCCTTTACCGAATTCGGCCTGGATGACTGGCAGGACAAACCGGCCGGGGTGCTTCCCGGCGGGTATAAACAGCGCCTTTCCATGGCCACGGCCCTGCTCCATGAGCCGGATATCCTGTTTTTGGATGAGCCCACTTCCGGGGTTGACCCCTTTGCACGGCGGGAGTTCTGGCTGCGCATCAACGGATTTGCCGAACAGGGGGTGACCGTCATCGTCACCACCCATTTTATGGAAGAGGCTGAATACTGCGACCGCATGGTGATCATCAGCCGGGGCAAAACCTTGGCCATGGGCACACCCGGGGAGATCCGGGGCCTGGCCCGGACACCGGAAAACCCGGACCCCACCATGGATGATGCCTTTATCGTTCTTTCCCAGGGAGACCGGTCATGAACCGATTTTTCATGCGCCTTTTCGGGGTGCTGCGTAAGGAAACCCTTCAAATTTTAAGGGATCCCAGCTCCATTATCCTGGCCCTGGTCATGCCCCTGGTGTTGCTGATCATTTTCGGATACGGGGTGAGCCTGGATGCTGAACATATCCCCATGGTCCTTGTCAATCAAGATAATGGTTCCATGTCCCGGGAACTTGCAGCACGCTTTGCCGGTTCCCCCAATTTCAAAATAACGACTGCCGAGAGCATCTCCCAGGCGCAAACCCTTGTCCTGGCCCACAAGGCCGAGGGCATTATCCTTATACAAAATAATTTTACGTCAATAGCAAACGGCGCTGCTGGAGGAAGCGGCACAGGCCAGCGCGCCCCGGTCCAGTTGATCATCAACGGAACCGACGCCAACCGGGCCCGGCTCATTGAAGGATATATGAAAACCATTGGCGGCAAATGGATATCCGTGCGGGTGGCCCGGGGACAAACGGCTGCAGCCCCCCCGGTCTCCATATCCCAGCGCATCTGGTTCAATGAGGCCGCCATCAGCCGGTATTTTCTGATTCCGGGCCTGATTACCTTGATCATGACGCTCATCGGCATTCTTCTCACGGCCCTGGTCATTGCACGGGAGTGGGAGCGCGGCACCATGGAAGCCATGCTGGTGACGCCTTTGCGAAAGATTGATATCCTCTTGGGAAAAACCTTGCCCTATTATTTTCTGGGCATGTTCGGCATGGGGCTCTCCGTGGTGGTGGGCACGACGCTTTTCGGTGTGCCGTTCCGGGGATCTGTGTGGGTGCTTGTGGGTCTGAGTTCCCTGTTCATGCTCACCTGTCTTGGGTTCGGGCTTTTTCTTTCCGCGGCCATTCGGATCCAGTTTGTGGCGGCCCAGACCTCTATCATGGCGGGATATTTACCGGCATTTTTTCTTTCCGGCCTGATATTTGACCTTGAATCCACACCAAAATTCATCCAGTTCGTCAGCTATCTTTTTCCGGCCCGGTATTTTGTGACCATTGCCCATACCCTGTTTGCCGCCGGGGATGTCTGGCCCGTACTGCTGCCCAATGCCCTGGTGCTGGCGTTTATGGCATTGTTGTTCCTGGGTCTTGCATTTGGCAAAATATCGAAGCGCCTGGAGTAATCATGCAGACCCTGAGACGGCTGACCGCCCTGACATTAAAGGAATTCCTCACCATCATCAAAGACCCCAAAAGCCGTTTTGTGGTCATTGGGCCGCCCATTATCCAGTTTATTGTGTTCAGCTATGCCGCCACCTTTGACCTGGAAAATGTGCGGTATGCCGTATTTGACGAGTGCCGGTCCGTGCTGTCCCGGTCATTTCTGGCCGATGTTGAAGGCACAGGGCGGTTCAGGCTCACCGGATATCTTAACCATGCCGGACAGGTGAAAGAAACCATTGACAATGAAAAATCCCGGCTGGTGATCCACATCGGGCCGCAGTTTGAGGAAAACCTGCGGTCCGGCAGGGCTGCCGAAATTCAAGTCATAGCCGACGGCAGAAGCCCCAATGTGGCCATGATTGCCATTGGATACCTTGGCACCATTGTGGAAAATTTTAACAACGCTCTTTGGGATCAAGGCCTGGTCCGGGACCGCGGAACCGGCCTGGCGCTGGTGGAGCGGGCCTGGTTCAATGAAAACCTGAGCAGCCGGTGGTTCATTGTATCCGCCCTGGGGGGCGTGATCAGCACTGTGGTGGTGGTGATTCTCACCAGTCTCTCCGTTGCCAGGGAGCGGGAGTTCGGCACCTTTGACCAGCTTCTGGTGGCCCCGTTCAGCCCGGTGGAAATCCTGGCGGGCAAATCCATACCCGGCATTGTCTTTGGCATGCTGGACGCCCTGATCTTTGCCGCGGGTGCGGTGCTCTGGTTTCACATTCCCTTCCGGGGGACCGTCACCGCGCTTATGGTTTCCCTTTTGTGCTTTATCATCACCATTGTGGGCATCGGACTGCTGGTGTCGTCTTTGTCCACCACCATGCAGCAGGGGCTTTTGGGCGCGTTTCTGTTCCTGATGCCTGCAATTACGTTGTCAGGGTTTGCAACGCCCGTGGAAAATATGCCCATGTGGCTTCAGCGGGCAAACATGCTGAATCCGGTGCGGCATATCATCACAGCGCTTCGCAGGATCTTTCTTGAAGGTGCGGATCTTACCGTGGTCTGGCCCCAGATCTGGCCGCTGCTGATCATGGCGGGCGTCACCCTGCCCTTGGCAGCCTGGCTGTTCAGACGTCGCTCTGTGTAAATAGTTTCTGTAAAAAACGGTCTGTTTTGTTCGGGGTCGAAATTGCATGGGAGCATCTATGCCATTGCAGTTTGGATATCATTTTTACAATATCGCCAAAGGGGTCCGAAGTCCCCACCGGACAACAGCCCCCCTGGAAAAATCTTTTTCCCAGGGGGGCTGTGCGTAATTGGATAAAAAAGTACCGAATCAGGAGAATTCGCCGTGTAGGTATTCTTTAGTCAGATCTTCCTGGGGATTTTCAAACAATTCCTTGGTGGTGCCCATTTCAACAAGGTAGCCGGTACGCCCTCCCTTGGAGATGTCCACGGAAAAGAACGCCGTCTGGTCAGCCACACGGACGGCCTGTTGCATATTGTGGGTTACAATGGCAACGGTGAACTGCTTTTTCAGACCCACCATCAGCTCTTCAATCTGGCGGGTGGCAATGGGGTCCAGAGCGGAGCAGGGCTCGTCCAGGAG
>JAKSBO010000513.1 GCA_022361095.1 Desulfobacterales bacterium
ATTTAAAATTAAGCGCCATCAATTCGGGGGCTCTTTCCCAAAAAGAGAGGGAAGTCCATGAACAACCCCAGTCTGTAACGGCAAGCATCCTGGCACCCCACAGCAGTCTGGATTCCCAGAAACTTTTATCTGCAACCTTAAAAGCCATTTGCCAGGATTTTGGTTTTGAACGGGTTTACATATTAAAGGCCGCCTCTCCGCTGCGTCGCCTTAAGGTTGTAAAATGTTTGAAACAGGGCCAATTTTCAGAGCAGCTGGCATCCCATTATATTTCCATGGATAATGCGGAGAACGGTTTTCTCCGGTGCCTGAGAAATAAAGAGCCGGTTATCATCAACGGGAAACTGCCCGGCGAAAAAGAGGTGCTGAAAGAATTTGCCGTTTCCCAGATGCTTGTTGTCCCTTTTTGCAGTCATGATAAGGTCATCGGGCTTCTGGGAATGGATCATGTTGAATCGGGTAAAGAAATTGAACCGGACTTGTTTTCATCCATTGCAATTGTTGCCAATGAGCTTGGGCGTGCCCTGGAAAATGCGTCAGCTTATAAAAAAGCGAAGTCTGCATCCCTGCATGACGGCATGACCGGCCTGCTGAACAGGATGGCCATTGATGACCTGTTGAAAAAATCCTTTTTAAAAGCGGTCAACGAAAATATTGCCTTTTGTGTTGCGATGATTGATGTGGATCATTTCAAAAAATTCAATGATATGTTCGGACACCAGGAAGGAGACAACGTTCTCAAGCTGATCGCAAAGACCTTAAAAAAAATGTCGCGGCCCACGGATCATGTCGGCCGGTACGGCGGCGAGGAGTTTATCGTTATCCTGAATGATACCGATCTGTCCAAAGCGCTTGTGTATGGCGAACGGATTCGAACCCAGATCGAACACCTGGGCCATCTGCTTTCCGATCGTCTCCAAGGGCTTGGCCTGACCGTAAGTATCGGCATCAGCAGGTTTGAAAATAGTATGAAAAAATATGACACCCTGGTGTCAAAGGCGGATAAGGCCCTGTACAAAGCAAAAGAAGCCGGTCGAAACCGCGTGGTTTCCGGATAGGCCCGGCTACCTGTAATCCAGTTGCAATTCCTCAATTTTCCCAAGGGTATGGACATAGCCGATGTCAATTATTTCCCGGGCTTTGGGATAGGCTGTCATGGGGAAATGGGACACCGGAAGTTCAAGGTAATGATCTGCCAGGGACATGATCCGCATGCGCTGTGCCAGGCCCCCCATCTGGTTGGCATAGGAGAGAATACGTTTCAGGCCGGGCAGCGGGGAGGCGGTTTTATCAAACCGGGTCCTGATGACATGCCAGTTTTTAAGGGCGGTAATTTTCGGATCAACCGTAAGATCCTCTTTGACATCGACATCCAGGGCAATAATCGTCCCGTTTCCCCTGCGCCGCTCCAGGGCCGTTCCCAGCCGGCCGCGCATGGCCCGGACAGGTACATTTTCTAAAATGGCGCCGTCAACCATCATCTCTCCGTTCCTGATAACAGGGGGAAATAATCCTGCCGGGGAATTGCTGGCCAGAACAGCCTGCCAGAGGGGACCGGAATCCATGACAGCAGTATCGGCCCGGCTCAGATTGCAGGCGGCTGCAAAATAGGTTGTC
>JAKSBO010000687.1 GCA_022361095.1 Desulfobacterales bacterium
CTGGGGCTTTTCATGTGTCCAAACCCTCGGATCTTATCCCGGAACTGCAGGGCCGGTTTCCCATCCGGGTGGAGCTCTCCTCTTTGGGCGCATCGGAATTTGCACGCATTCTCACCGAGCCTAAAAATGCCCTGGTGTTGCAGTATATTGCTTTGCTGCGCACCGAAGGGGTTCAGTTAAGCTTTACCCAGGGGGCTGTGGATAAAATCGCCCGGATTGCCGTTGAGGTGAATTCGTCCATGGAAAATATCGGGGCAAGGCGGCTGCATACCCTCATGGAGCGCTTGCTTGAAGAGATTCTATTTGATGCCCCGGATGTGGCGGAAACAACAATTGCCGTTGATGCTGATTTTGTTGAAAAACAGTTGGCGGATATTGCCAGGAACCAGGATTTAAGCAGGTACATATTATGAAAAATACTGTTGCGGATATATTGATAGAGGCATTGCCCTATATCCGGAAATTTTCCGGAAAAACCGTGGTGATCAAGTATGGCGGACACGCCATGGTAGATGAAGAACTGAAAACCAATTTCTCCAAGGATATCTGTTTGTTGAAGACCATTGGGGTGAATCCGGTGGTGGTTCATGGCGGCGGTCCCCAGATCAATGAGGTCCTTAAAACCATGGGGATCACTTCCACGTTTATCAAGGGAATGCGGTACACGGACAATGCCACCATGGATGTGGTGGAGATGGTTTTAGGCGGTAAGGTGAACAAGGATGTGGTGTCCCGGATCAACCTGGAAGGCGGGAAAGCCGTGGGGCTTTCAGGCAAGGATGCCGGACTGATTCTGGCCGAAAAAATGACCATTTATCACCAGGAAGATGAAAGCAAACCACCGGAGATTATTGATCCGGGTATGGTGGGGGATGTGTCCCGTGTAAACCCTGAAATCATTCATACCCTGACCGCCCAGGGCTTTATTCCCATCATTGCACCGGTGGGCGTGGGCAGCAAAGGCGAAACCTATAACATAAACGCGGATGTGGTGGCGGCAAGAATTGCCAGCGCTCTGAATGCCGAACGCCTTATGCTTGTCACGGATGTGGACGGGGTCCTGGATAGTGACAAGGCACTGATTTCATCGGTGAACGAACCCCAGGCCCGGGAGATGATCCGGGATAACCGTATTTCGGGGGGCATGATTCCGAAAGTGGAATGCGGACTTTCCGCTTTGAACGCCGGTGTTAAAAAAGCCCATATCATTAACGGGAAGATCGCCCATGCGGTTCTGCTTGAGCTGTTTACGGATTCCGGCATCGGTACCCAGTTATTTGCGGGTGAAATTTAAATATAACAGCCACGGGCTGACCTGACATATCAGCTGCCAGGCTCAGCCCACAACAAAGTTTGAAAGATCTGAGTAACTTACACAGACTTTCTTATAAAGGAAATATAAAATGAACATTGAACTTACCCAGGATCATGTGTTTCAGACCTATGCGCGGCAGGGTCGGCCCTTTGTCAAAGGAGAGGGCGTTATGCTTTATGACGATCAGGGCAATGAATATATCGATTTTCTGGCCGGCATTGCCGTATGCAACCTGGGGCATTGCCATCCGGATATCACTGCAGCCATTGCTGCCCAGGCCGGAACACTTGTACATGTCTCCAATCTGTTCTACACAGCACCCCAGGCCGAACTTGCAAGAAGTTTGACGGAAAAATCCTTTGCAGACCGCGTGTTTTTCAGCAATTCAGGGGCCGAGGCCAATGAAGCTGCCATTAAGCTTGCCCGGCGGTTTTTCCAGGCAAAGGGGGAGGCCCACAGATTTAAGATTATCACCATGAAGCAGAGTTTTCACGGGCGGACCATGGCCACCTTGTCCGCCACAGGCCAGGACAAAATCAAAAAGGGGTTTTATCCCCTGCTCGAAGGGTTTGTTCATGTGCCCTTCAATGATATTGAAGCACTGAAATCCGCTTTGGATGATACGGTGTGTGCGGTGATGATGGAACCTGTGCAGGGGGAGGGCGGGGTGATTCCTTGTGATTCCGAATATCTTGAATCCGTAAGGCAGCTTTGCACGGATACCGGTACCCTACTGATTTTTGATGAAATTCAGACCGGCATGGGGCGTTGCGGAACATTATTCGCCCATGAATCCTATGGTGTGACACCTGACATCATGACCCTGGCCAAGGCCCTTGCCAATGGGGTTCCCATCGGTGCCATGCTGGCCACCGAAGCGGCGGCATCAGGCTTTGACGTGGGCAGCCATGGGTCAACCTTTGGCGGTACGCCCCTTGCCACGGCCGCCGCCCTTGGGGTGGTTCGGTTGATATCGGAAGATGGGTTTTTGGCGTCGGTATGCGAAAAAGGTGCCTATTTTATGGCCCAGCTCAATGGATTAAAAGAAAAGCATAAAAAAGTGGTGGATGTCAGGGGAAAAGGGCTGCTTATCGGTATGGAACTCGACGTTTCCAAAGGAAAAACCGCTTCGGAGCTTATGTCTGAGTGCTTCAAAAAAGGCTTTATTATTAATGCGATTCAAGATAAAATTCTTAGATTTGCACCGCCCCTTATTATAGGAACCGCCGAAATTAATCAGCTGGTTGCCGTACTGGACAGCCTGCTTGCAGGAGAAGATTAGTGAAGAAGGATTTATTGTGTTTATTAGACCTTGAACCCCAGGATTTTACCACCCTGTTTGAAAGGGCTATAAGTTTGAAGGCGCGTCATAAAAAAGGTATTTTTGACTCCCTTCTGGCCGGTAAAACCCTGGGCCTTATTTTTGATAAAAAGTCCACCCGGACCCGGATTGCATTTGAAACGGCTATGATTCAACTGGGCGGACACTCCATATATATGAGCACCCAGGATACCCAGATATCCCGGAATGAGCCGGCAAAGGATACGGCCCGGGTTCTATCCCGGTACATTGACTGCCTGGCCATGAGAACCTTTAACCACGAATTGGTGGAAGAGTTTGCCCAAAGCTCTACGATCCCGGTGATCAACGCTTTGACCGACGCCTTTCATCCCTGCCAGATTTTAAGCGATATCATGACCGTGATTGAACATAAAAACGGGTATGAGAATGTTAAAATTGCCTGGGTCGGAGATGGGAATAACGTGGCCAATTCATGGGTTAACGCTGCCTCCGTCCTAGGGTTGGACTTGGTCGTGGCTTGTCCGGACGGCCACCATATCAAGCCCGAAATCATAACCTCATCCGGGGCAGACACAAAGAAAAATATTGTGTTCACCAATGATCCCAAAGAGGCTGTTAAAGGTGCCGATGTTGTGTATACGGACGTCTGGGCCTCCATGGGTGAGGAGGATCTGCTTGAAGGCCGGCTCAAGGCGTTCGAGGGATTCCAGGTCAATGAGGACCTGCTCAAAGGCGCCAAGGACGACTGTCTGGTGCTTCACTGCCTGCCTGCCCACAGGGGCGAAGAGATCTCCGAATCTGTCCTTGAAGCCGAGAATGCGGCGTTCTGGGACCAGGCGGAAAACAAGCGGCATATGCATAAAGCCATTTTAGAGCGCCTGATTATAGGGTAAAGGCCTTGGCGTTCAACGAAAAAGAGGAACTACATAGGAAAAAACCAAAATGAGTGAAAAATTATGGGGCGGCCGGTTTGTCGAATCCACGGATAAGCTGATGGAGTCTTTTAACGCCTCCATCAACGTGGATAAACGTCTCTACGCAAGCGACATAAAAGGCAGCCAGGCCCACCTTGAAATGATGGAAAAACAGGGGATCATCTCATCAGAAGATGCCGAAACCCTGGTCCAGGGCCTGGACAAGGTAAAGAACCGGATTGACAATAACGAAATGGTCTTCACCGATACCCTGGAAGATATCCACATGCATGTGGAAGAGAATTTAGGTGATGTCTGCGGGGCTGTGGCTAAAAAACTTCATACGGGCAGAAGCCGTAATGACCAGGTGGCGCTGGATGTACGCATTTATCTTAAGGAAGAAACCTTAAATCTGATCCAAATGCTTAAAGATTTCCAGGTCGCCATTGTGACCCTTGCCGATGCCAACAGAAAAACAGTGATGCCCGGATATACCCATTTGCAACGGGCCCAGCCTGTATTGTTTGCCCACCACATGCTGGCATATTACCAGATGTTCAAGCGGGACGTGGGCCGTCTGGAAGATTCTTTGGAACGTCTTGATGTGATGCCCCTTGGCTCCGCTGCCCTTGCCGGTACCACGTTTCCCATTGACCGGGAGTATACTTGTCAGGTCCTGGGCTTTTCCAGGGTATCGGAAAATTCCATGGACGCCGTGTCTGATCGTGATTTTATCATGGAATTTATTTCCCATGCCTCCATCTGCATGATTCATCTCTCCCGGCTCTCCGAAGAATTGATTTTATGGTCCACATCGGAATTTGCATTTATCACCATTTCCGATGCCTTTACCACAGGCTCTTCCATTATGCCCCAGAAAAAAAACCCGGATGCGTGTGAACTGGTCAGGGGCAAAACAGGTCGTGTGGTGGGAAATCTCATGGCCATTTTAACCACCATGAAATCGTTGCCTATGGCCTATAACAAGGATATGCAGGAAGACAAGGAACCCCTGTTTGATACCGTTGATACCTTAAAGGTATGCCTTGAGGTATATACCCGCATGTTTGCGCATATTGATGTACATAAGGATCGGATGCGCGCTGCCTGCATGACAGGATTTTTAAACGCAACGGATTTTGCCGATTACCTGGTCAACAAGGGCGTTGCTTTCAGAACGGCCCATGGTATTGCCGGAAAGGCTGTAAATCATGCCCTGGGTCAAGGGAAAGAGCTGGACGATTTAGCGCTTGAAGAGTTGCAGTCCTTTAGCGATCTCATTGACAAGGATATTTATAATTTCATCAGCCTGGATGCCATGGTGGCCCGGCGCAACTCCTATGGTGGAACCGGATTTGACAACGTATCCGCAGCCGTGGATGCGGCAAAAAAGGAGCTTTGCATTTGAACCGGATATTTCAGCGCGTCATATTGTCTTTTTTTCTCGCTTTGTTGGGTGCTGGCATCCTTTTTACGGCACCGGGATGCGGTAAAAAAGGGCCGCCCGTCCCCCCGGCTGGCAATGGTGATGATATTCCTGCCGCCCCCACAGATTTGAAATACACGCTCAAGGATCGTGATTTGACCCTTACATGGACCTGTGCCTCTTTACAGGATCAAGAACACGGACCAAAAGTTGAAGGGTTTGAAGTGTTCATGGCCACCAAACCCCTGGATGGCTGCCAAGGGTGTCCCTTTATGTTCAAATCCCTTGGCGTGGTTCCCATGCCCCGTAAACGTTTTATATACACCCTTGATCAGGATCTTCATTATTATTTCAGGGTCCGGACCCTGGGGCATGACGATATAAAAAGCAAGGTATCGGAAACCCTGTATATTGAATTGCCCTGATCCTTTATCCCTGACAGCGGCATATTTAAGTGTCGGCGCTAATGTGGGAAACAAGATTGCCAATATTGGCCTGGCCATCAGGCGGCTTGGGAAAACCGAAGGGATTTTTATAAAGGCGCTGTCAAAATTTTATAAGACAGCGCCCCAGAATTATACAGATCAGGATTGGTTTGTGAATGCAGCCATTAAGATCAATACGGCGTATTCCCCAGAGCAGCTTTTACAAGTGCTCCAAGCCATTGAAAAAGAGCAGGACCCGGACGGTAAGCCGTTTAGATTTGGTCCGCGCAGGATTGATCTGGATATTATTTTTTTCGGCCGGAGGGTGATGCAAACAGAAACACTTGTGCTTCCCCATCCCCGAATGCATGAACGCCTTTTTGTGCTGAAACCCATTTGCGACATAGATAAAAATCTGGTTCATCCGGTAAACGGCCTGACCGTGGGTGAACTGTTAAAACAAATTAAAACAGATGAAAGCCAGGCAGTCATTGCCCTGGCCAAGGAGGAGACCCGTGAAATTTTTTATTGATACAGCCAATATTGAACAGATTAAGGATGCCAATGATATGGGCATGGTGGATGGCGTAACCACCAATCCTTCCCTGATTGCCAAAGAAGATGGTGAGTTCAAGGATATCATTGCACAGATCTGCAAAATTGTTGACGGCCCTGTTTCCGCAGAAGTGATCAGCCTTGAGTACGAAGGCATGGTATCCGAAGCCCGGGAGCTTGTAAAAATTGCCGACAACATTGCCGTAAAGATTCCCATGACTGTGGAGGGTCTTAAGGCGGTTAAAACACTATCCGCAGAAGGTATTAAAACCAATGTAACATTGGTGTTTTCTGCACTTCAGGCACTGATGGCGGCCAAGGCCGGTGCAACCTATGTTTCACCCTTTGTAGGCCGTCTTGACGACCTGGCCCAGGAGGGTATGGGACTTATCGAAGAAATTGTTCAAATTTTTACCAACTATGGCTTTCATACCCAGATCATTGTGGCATCAGTGAGAAGCCAGCTCCACGTTCAGCAGTCTGCCCTGATCGGCGCTGATATTGCCACCATTCCCTATGGCGTACTTAAGAAGCTTGCCGCACATCATATGACTGATAAAGGCATTGAGTCCTTTCTTGCAGACTGGAACAAAAAGAATAAATAGTGCCCGGCCGAAAACCGTAAATTTTTCCGATTACGGCGTTGGTCTGAAATTTTAATCCTCGAAA
>JAKSBO010000816.1 GCA_022361095.1 Desulfobacterales bacterium
ATTCGCCCCGGCACAAACGCATTTACCTGACCGTCCGAGACACGGGGAAAGGCATTGATCAAAAAACAGCCTCTCATATTTTTGATCCCTTTTACACCACAAAAAGCGATGGGACAGGGCTTGGGCTTTCAATTACCCACAGAATTGTCGATGCCTATGACGGCATGATTGATTTTGAATCCAGTCCCGGAAAAGGCACGGTTTTTACGCTGATTTTTCAAAATCCCCATTCCAAGGATAATACTTAGTTATATTGTGTTTATATGACATTCGATCTGCTTGATTATGTCTTTTTGTTCTCTTTTGGCAAATTTGGCTTTTAAAGGGAATGGCTGGGGAGTGGCCTTCAATTTTTTATGCGATTGTTTTTCCCATTCGTGCCGTCATTGACAAGGCTATACAAAAGCGCTATTTTACCATGTTTTATTCATGGGATTTACCGTGCCCAAAAGTTGTAAATTAAAGGGCAGCAACCCTATTTTATGTAATAAATATGTATAAATCCGGAGCTTAATTATAAACGAAAGCAGCTATTTTTATGGATAACAAAACAAGCAAACTTCTTGATCTTCGCAAAGAAAAAATAAACGAGCTTAAAGCCGAAGGCATCAACCTGTATCCCAATAATTTTAAACCGGATCACAGGGTTTCCCAAATAAAGGGCATTATTGAAAAAGATGCCGGTGCCTTGGGTGAAAACGGCCGTAAATTCAGCCTTGCCGGCCGTATGATGGCCATTAATAAAATGGGGAAATCCTCATTTGTGAGATTTCAGGATGCCGGTGAGCAGATGCAGGTGTATATCCAGAAAAACAAGGTTGGCGATGATGTATATGCGTTGTTTAAGAAACTGGACATTGGTGATTTCATTGGTGTTGAGGGGCCTTTGTTCCAGACCAGAACCGGTGAATGGACCCTGCTTGCCGAAAGCCTTAAGCTGTTATCCAAATCCGTAAGGCCGCTGCCTGAAAAGTTTCACGGTATCAAAGATCCTGAGAAAAGATACCGCCAGCGCTACCTTGATATGATCATGAATGAAAACACCCGGCAGATATTTAAAAAACGCAGTGCCATTGTGGCTGCCATGAGGCGTTTCTTTGATGAAAACGGATTCATGGAGGTGGAAACACCCATGATGCAGACCTTGCCCGGGGGGGCCGAAGCCACACCGTTTAAAACCTGGCACAATGCACTGGGTATGGAACTGTTCCTGCGCATTGCACCTGAACTGTATCTGAAAAGACTGGTGGTCGGCGGCTTTGAAAAGGTGTTTGAAATCAACCGGAACTTCAGGAACGAAGGGGTCTCCACCCGGCATAATCCCGAATTCACCATGGTTGAATTCTACCAGGCTTATGCCACCTATGAAGATCTGATGGATCTGACCGAAGAGATGTTTTCCTCCATTGTTACCGAGATTTCCGGGAACAGCAAAGTTGAATACCAGGGGGTGACCATTGATTTTTCAAAGGGATGGAAACGTATTTCCATGATAGATTCCCTGTCGGAAATAGGCGGCGTTGACCCGGCTATCATCAACGACACCCAGGCATTGCTTGCCCACGCTGAAAAGGAAAATATCCAAATTGCCAAAAAGGACCGGCACGGTGAAGTGCTGACCAAGCTTTTTGATGCCCTTGTGGAGCCCAAACTCATCCAGCCCACATTTATTACCGGATACCCGGTTGAAGTCTCTCCCCTGTCCAGAAAAAGCGATTCGGATTCCGAACTTACGGACCGGTTCGAATTGTTCATTGCCGGCAGGGAGATCGCCAATGGATTTTCCGAAATCAATGATCCCGAAGACCAGTATAACCGGTTTCTCATGCAGGTGCGCCAGCGTGATGAAGGCAATGATGAAGCCCATATCATGGATGCGGAGTATGTCGAGGCGCTGGAGTACGGCATGCCGCCCACTGCAGGCCAGGGGATCGGCATTGACCGGCTTGTTATGCTGCTGACGGATGCTGCCTCCATACGCGAGGTGATTCTTTTCCCACATATGAAAAATGTATAAAAGGTAGCTGTGGGGGCGGAACTTTTCATAGCCGGAAAATATCTTCGGGCCAAACGCAAAGAGGGGTTTATCTCTCTAATTACCCTGCTGTCCGTGGCCGGTGTTATTCTGGGTGTCATGGCACTTGTGGTGGTTATTGCCGTCATGAGCGGGTCTGAAACAGAATTCAGAAACAGGATTCTCGGACTGGAGCCCCATATTCTGGCTATGAATTATTCCGGCCGTTTTATTCCTGATCCGGCCATGGAAGATATGATCCGGCAGATTCCCGGGGTCACGGCCGTTTCCCCTATCTTATTCGGCCAGGCCATGATACGTACGGCAGATTCTTTTTCCGGCATTATTCTCAGGGGTATTGAGCCGGAAAAAGGGGCCGCAATGATCAAAGGCTACTCCGCTGACGATCTTGATGCCGCATTAAACATAAAAAAGCCTGTAAACGGCCTTCCCGGTATTATTCTTGGACAGTCTCTGGCCCATACAGTGGGCGTGATGGAAGGAGACCGGGTGATCCTTATGTCGGCATCGGGCATCATTTCCCCCATGGGACAAATTCCTTCCATGAAGCAGTTCGTGGTCACCGGCACCTTTAAATCCGGCATGTCCGAATACGATTCCAGTCTGGCCTATGCCCGGCTGGATCAGGTCCAGGCCCTTGTGGCGGCCAAGGGTAAAATTTCGGCCTTCGGTATCTGGACCGATCAGATATTCAAAGTCAAAGCGTTAAGCAAGGACGGGTTAAGTTTTATTCAATATCCGTATTACCTGCGCAACTGGATGGATATTAATCACAGCCTTTTTTCCGCCCTTAAACTTGAAAAAACTGCCATGTTTGTTATCCTGACGCTGATTATCCTTGTGGCTGCATTCAATATTGCGTCGGCACTGATCATGATGGTTATGGAAAAAACCCGTGATATTGCCGTATTAAAAGCAATGGGCGCCACAAATACCATGATTCGCCGCATCTTTATAATCAAAGGAATGATTATCGGCATAATCGGTACATGTATCGGGACAACACTTGGGGTGGTGATCTGTTATATTCTTAAACGATACGAATTTATTAAGCTGCCCGAGGCATATCCTTTTTCCACACTTCCGGTTCAGCTTGAATATTCCGATGTCACTTTAATTGCCGTATCCGCTTTGGTGATTTGTTTTTTGTCCACCTTGTATCCGTCGTATAAAGCGTCACGGATGAATCCGGTGGAGGCCATAAGATATGGGTGATACACCGCTGATTCAACTGAATGGGGTTTCACGGTCGTTTGTATCCAAAACAGCGTCACTGGACATTCTGCACAAGGCAGATATATCCATACAACAGGGGGAGACCATTGCCGTTGTCGGCGCTTCAGGTATTGGAAAATCGACCCTGCTTAACATCATCGGCACCCTTGACAGGCCGGACGAGGGCGAACAGCGCTTTGGCGGTGACGATATCCTGAAATATAACGATGAAAAGCTTGCCGCCTTCAGAAATAAAAATATTGGTTTTGTTTTTCAATTTCACTATCTGCTCCAGGGATTTACAGCCGTTGAAAATGTCATGCTGCCTGGGTTGATCAGTGGTAAATCTAAAAAAACTATTGAAAAACATGCCGTAAATATGCTTGAAAGAGTAGGACTTGGTGCCCGAATCGAACACAGGGTTGAAGACCTGTCCGGTGGCGAACAGCAGCGGGTTGCCATTGCAAGGGCCCTGGTTATGTCACCGGTCCTGTTATTGGCTGATGAACCCACCGGCAACCTGGATCAAAATAACAGCCACGCGGTTCACCGGCTTTTAAAAGAGCTTAACAAGGAAATGGGGATGACGATTATCGTGGTCACCCACAATTCAGAACTATCCGGTTTAATGAACAGAAGAGTGACGTTAAAAGACGGAAAGATCGTATCTGTGTCAAAGTAGTAATTTATGTGAAATCAAATGCTTAGGACTATTTATGAGAAATTTTAAATTTAGTGTATTGCTTGCAGCTTTTTTCTATATTTTAGGAACAGGCCCTGTGTCTGCCGAGGAGCAGGTCGCAGTAGCATTATTCCCCTTTCATGTCCAGGCAGCGCAGCCCGATGAAAAAATTGCTGCGGCCGTGTCAAAAATGTTGAAGGAAAGACTTGAGAAAGACGGCGCGGCAGTTGTAATTACAGACACCTTTGTTGATACAACTGACTGGGGCTATGACCAATTCCACCAGGAGGGTATCCGGTTAGGTGTTGACTGGATCATTACCGGCAACATTTTCGTGGCCGGGCAGGCGTTGAGTATTGACTCGCAAATGCACAATGTATATGAAAAGCAGGCGCCTTTAACATTTTTTTCCCAATCTCCCAGTCTATCCGAATTATATGCGGGTATCACCTCCCTTGAAAAAAATATTATCGGCGAACTGTTTGAGCAGAAAATTATTTCAGCCATCAGTATCAAAGGAAATGTGCGTGTTGATTCGGATGCCATCCAAAGGGTGGTCTCATCCAAGGTCGGCGATATTTTAAAACGCACCAGTTTAAACAATGATCTGAACAGTATTTATAAAATGGGGTATTTTGATGATGTCGTCATCAAAAAACAAAACATGGACAGAGGTGTTGAGGTTATTTTCCAAGTTACGGAAAAACCCAGTGTCCGTAATATCCGCTTTGAAAACAATCATATTTATGAGGACCAGGAACTATTTGAGGTTGTCGCCACATCCACCGGATCCATTCTCAATGCATATAAGCTGAATAATGATGTAAATAAGCTCAAACGCCTCTATTATGAAAAGAATTATCATAACTGCCGTATTTCCTATGACATCAAACCGCTGGAAAACCATCAGGCAGATATTATTTTCGATATAGAAGAGGGTGAAAAAGTAAGAATCACCGCGATCGAAATTGAGGGTAATAAATTTTTTGACGATGATGATATCAAAGACGAGATGCAGACCCGGGAAGAGGGATTCTGGTCATTTTTAACTTCCTCGGGTGAACTTGACGAAACCGAACTTGACAATGACGTGTTGCGCATAGAAGCCTTTTATAAAAACAATGGATTTATCAATGTTAAAGTCGCTGACCCGGTCGTGAATATGGGTAAAGAAGAGATAACCATTCAGTTTAAGATTGATGAAGGCGAACAATATAAAAATGGTGCAATATCCATTAAAGGGGATATCCTTACTTCGGAAGAGGCGCTTTTAGCGCTTCTGGTTTCTCCTGATTCCGAACTGTATAACCGGGAACTGATCCGCAAGGATATGATTACCCTGAACGATTTTTATGCCAACCAGGGGTATGCCAATGTCAGGGTGGTTCCCAGGGTGGATAAGAATGATGCCCAAGCCATTGTGAACATAAGCTTTGACATTGACAAGGGAGAGCTTGTTTACTTTAACCGGATTATCATTTCCGGAAACAGTAAAACCCGCGACAAAGTAATCCGAAGAGAGCTTGCCATTGAGGAGCAGGGGCTTTACAGCATGAAAAAAATCCAGCGCTCCAACCGAAACCTTGTGTTCAAGGACTATTTCCAGAATATTGATATCAAACCGGTTAAAACCAAAGAGGAAAACAAGCGTGACGTTCATATCACCGTAGAAGAAAAACCCACCGGGAACTTTGCTTTTGGCGGCGGCTTTTCAAGTGATGACGGACCTTTCGGGCAGTTTTCCGTTGAAGAGCGAAATCTGTTCGGCAAAGGGCAGACAGCCAAATTCACCTTCCGGATGTCCGGAGAAACTGCGTTATACGATATCGGATTCACCGAACCCTGGCTGTTTGACAAGCCTATTTCAGCCGGGTTTAATATCTATAAATTTGAACATGAATACGATCATTATGATAAAAACGCCTACGGGCTCACCCTGCGGGCTGCTTCCCGCAGGTTCTGGGATTATACTTCCATTGGCTTG
The DNA here is from genome assembly GCA_022361095.1 of Desulfobacterales bacterium. Taxonomy (GTDB): domain Bacteria; phylum Desulfobacterota; class Desulfobacteria; order Desulfobacterales; family Desulfobacteraceae; genus Desulfobacter. The sequence continues at coordinate 5,917 of JAKSBO010000816.1, forward strand.
GTTTACAATATTGAAAAATTTGATATTGATGATGTTGAAGAAGAAGACACATCGGTGTCAGAAGGTTCCTATCTGACCTCCAGCATCATGCCCTATATCAGTTATGATTCAAGAAATCACAGTTTTCTGCCTACGGAGGGCATGTACAATAAACTGTCCATTGAATATGCAGGGGAGATTTTAGGTGGTGAAATTGATTTTACCAAGTATCTTGTCGAATCCGCCCTGTTTTTTCCTTTATTCTGGAAATTTTCAGCCGGGGTTTACGCCAAGGGAGGGTATCTTGATGACAGAACCGACGGTAATCCGGACATAGATTGGGAGCGCTTCTATCTTGGCGGTATCAATTCAATCCGGGGATTTGACGATACGGACATCAACGGTACCAGGGATGGGTCCGACATTGAGGTCGGCGGTGAGATGTATTGCCAGTTCAATATTGAAATGATGTTTCCCATTGCAGAGGAACAGGCGGTTTACGGCGTTTTTTTCTATGACAGGGGTGATGTATATAACCACGGTGAAAATATTGATTTGGGCGATCAGTATTCCAGTTCAGGTTTTGAACTTAGATGGAATTCTCCCATGGGACCCATCCGGCTGGCATATGGTATTGTCTTAGACGGCAAAGATGTTAAGAGCACCGGTGATGGCCAGTTTGATTTTTCCATTGGTGCATTTTTCTAACAGCCATGGGCTGAACCGGGTCCGGCATTTCAACACCCAGGCTCAGCCCGCAACAAAATCAGAAAGTAATTCAACAAATTATTTAAACGTTCTTATAAAAATTTATCTTCGGAGGCATAAATGAAAAAAAGCATTATTATTCCGGCAGTTTTAATGATTTCTGTAATGTTTACTTGCAGCGCTTTTGCAGCGGATGCGGCTAAAATAGGTGTAGTCAGTTTTGAAAAAATTTTGAAGGAATCCAGTGCCGGCAAAGTGATGCAAAAAGACCTCAAGGCCAAACTTACCGAACTGCAGGGAAAACTCCAGGCCGAGGAAAAAAAAGTTAAAGAGATGTCATCGGCCCTGGAACGCGAAGCGCTTGTTCTCAGTGCCGAAAAAAAACTTGAACGCCAAAGGGCGTTGCGGGACAAGGCGGATGACTTGAAAAAAATGAATGCCGACTATACCCAGGAGATGAAGATCCTTCAGAACAAGCGGGTAAATCAAATCCAGAAAGATGTTTTTGACATTGCCAACGAAATGGGAAAGGCCCAAGGGTATACGTTGATTGTTGAACAAAAAATTGCCGGTGTTATCTATTCTGGAGACCAAGTGGATATCACGGATCAGGTCATTAAAAAATACAATTCAACATACGCTAAGAAAAAATAATTCATGCTTACGGCAGAACAAATTGCTGCAATGGTCAATGCCCGGATACATGGTGATCCGGGTACAATCATTTCCGGAGTATCCTCCTTTGACGATGCCGGACCTAATGAGCTGACGTTTGCGGTGGACCACTCTTTTTTTTCCCGGATAGACGAGACAAAGGCCGGCATCATCCTTGTACCCAATGACGCCCCTGCGGTTTCCGGTATTACACTTCTGTACAGTGATAATCCGAAACTTGCGTTTTTTAAGGTTGTGGAGCACCTGATGCCTGAAGAGCCGCTGGAAGAATTTATTCATCCTTCGGCTGTAATTGCAGATGACTGCATTATCGGCCGTGGCACACGCATTGACGCCCACGTCAGTATCGGGTCCGGCTGCACAATCGGCAGCCATGTCCACATCATGGCCAATACGGTAATTGGAAAACAGTGCCGGATCAATGATTCCTGCCGGATCAGTTCCAACGTTACCCTGGTGGATAAAACACGAATCGGCAAAGCGTCTATTATTCACCCCAATTGCGTTATCGGCTCTGACGGATTTGGATTTGTCCAGGACGGTTACGCCCATGCCAAGTTGGTGCATACAGGGTATGTCCATATCGGCGATTGTTGTGAAATCGGTGCCGGCAATACCATTGACCGGGGAACCTTAGGCATAACCCGTATCGGAAACGGCGTTAAAACCGACAATCAGGTTCATATCGCCCACAATGTTAAAATCGGGAATAATACACTGGTGGTGGCCCAGGTGGGTATTGCCGGGAGCACCACCATCGGCAGAAACGTTATTATTGCCGGGAAAGCCGGTATTTCCGGCCATCTTAAGATCGGAGACGGGGCCATTGTCGGTCCCTATGCCGGCGTCAGCGCCGATGTTTCTCCTGGCGATATCGTTTCGGGTATTCCCCATATATCCCACAAAATCTGGCTGAAAGTATCTCGTATCATACCCCGGCTACCCAGTTTAAGAACACGACTGCTTTCCTTTGAAAAACGGCTGAAAAAGCTGGAAAGCAGCCGTACGGAGCAACCATGACCCAAACCAACCAACTGATTCATCCAATTCACCCTATTCATCCGACTGCAATTATTGACCCATCTGCCAGGATTGATGAGAATGTCTCCATTGGCCCTTATACCATTGTCAAAGGCGATGTCTCCATTGGATCCGGCACTACCATCGGACCGCACTGCATCATTGACGATCATGTCACCATCGGCCCGGACTGTAATATTTTTCAGTACGCCTCCATTGGCGGCGCGCCCCAGGATCTTAAATTTCACGGCGAGACCACCCATCTGACCATCGGCAGGGGGACCATTATCCGTGAATTTGTCACCATCAACAGGGGCACAGGATTTGGGGGCGGGTTGACTGCGGTGGGTGAAGAAAATTATCTGATGGCCTATACCCACGTTGCCCACGACTGCAAAACCGGCAAAGGCGTCATTCTTGCCAACAACGCAACCCTTGCCGGGCACATTGAAATCGGAAACTATGCCACGGTGGGCGGCCTTGTGGCCATCCATCAATTTGTCAAAATCGGAGACTATGCCTACATCGGCGGAAAATCCGCAGTGGTTAAAGACATTCCGCCCTTTGTCATTGCCGCAGGTGACAGGGTCACCCTGCATGGATTGAATAATGTGGGCCTGAAACGGCACAATTTTGATACCTCCGTCATTCGCCAGTTGAAAAAAGCGTACCGGATATTTTTCCGGATCGGCCTGACGGTTACCCAGGCCGTGGAAAGAACCAAAGCAGAAGTGGAACAACTTCCTGAGGTTGTGTTCTTTACTGAATTTATAAAGAATTCCAATCGTGGGGTAACCCGTTAATTTTCATGGAGGCCTGCCAAGACAAGCGCCGTTCTTCCCTCATCGGTCTTATTGCCGGTGGCGGCCAGTTCCCTTTGCTGTTCACCCAAAAGGCACGTGCAAACGGTTACAAGGTTATCGGGGTCGGGTTCCGCAGTGAAACCGACCCCCAGCTTGCCCGGCTGACCCATCGGTTTGAATGGCTCTATTTAGGCCAGTTGAGCAAATTGATCCGCTATTTTAAATCCCACGGGGTTACCCAAGTACTGCTCATGGGCTCTATCAGCAAAGCCAATATTTTCAAGGATATAAGACCTGATTTTAAAGCCCTGGCGTTTATTGCCAAAACCGCGGGTACCCATGATGACAATATCCTTTCAAAGTTTGCGGATCTTCTGGAAAAGCACGGCATTACCCTGGTACCGTCCACCTTTCTTCTGCCGGAACTGATCAGCCCTAAAGGCTGCTGGACAAAACGCAGACCCGACAAGGCGGAAAAAAAAGATATCCGGCAGGGATGGAAACTTGCCAAAGCCGTAGGGCGGCTTGATATCGGCCAGTGCCTTGTGATTTCCAATGGGACGGTCCTTGCCGTTGAAGCCATTGACGGCACCGACGCCACCATAGAACGGGGCGGGCGGCTGAGCCGGGGCAATGGGGCCACTGTTGTGAAAATATCCAAACCCAACCAGGATTTGCGTTTCGATTTGCCCTCATCCGGATCTGCCACCATTGAAACCATGCATCGTTCCGGGGTTAATGTGCTGGTGCTTGAAGCTGAAAAGTCAATTTCATTTGACCGTGAAAAGATGATTGCCCTTGCAGATCAGTACAATATCTGTATAACCGCCGTGACCGAGGATGAGATTCATGACTGAACCTACCCGGCATATTATGATTCTTGCGGGTGAGCCTTCAGGCGATTTTCACGGGGGCGCTTTGGTGGAGGCTTTAAAACAGCTTTGCCCTGGTGTCCGTATTACGGGTATCGGCGGTAAAACCATGGCAGGGCAGGGCGCGGACATTTTTTTTCCCATTGACAAGCTGTCCGCCATGGGGCTTGTTCAAGTGATCCGGCAGTTGGGAACCATCAAACAGGCCTTTTCTCTTGTTAAGCGACGATTAAAAACAGCTCCCCCGGATGCTGTCGTACTCATAGATTATCCCGGCTTTAATCTGAAGATCGCTGATTTTATCAAACAGCATTATGATATTCCCATCTGTTATTATATTGCACCAAAGGTCTGGGCGTGGAATGCCAAACGTCTGGATACCATTGCAAAAGTGACCGATCATGTGGCACTGATCTTTCCCTTTGAAATTCCCATTTATAAAGCCAAAAAAATTCGTTCCACCTATGTGGGAAACCCCCTGGTGGATGAATATCCCCAAAGCCTGCCGCTTTTAGGCAAAACCAATGAAAAAAAGCGGTCCGGGGATCTGGTGATTGGCCTGCTTCCCGGTTCCCGGTCTGCTGAAATTGACAACCTGCTTTCTGTCATGCTGGATGCCGCAGGCATGATTGCAAAAAAATATCCCCATTTACGATGTCTTGTTTCATCCGGTATTTCACAGCATGAAGAGCGTATTAAGCAGATCGTATCTGTTCATCCAAACAACGATCTATGCCAAATTGTAACAGGGCGGCCAAAACAGATTTTTGACCGGGCGGACCTCCTGATTGCCGCATCCGGCACAGTCACACTGGAAGCCGCTTTAAATCTTTTGCCAACCGTAATTATTTATAAAATGTCCGGTGTGGCTTACCGGCTTGCACGACTGCTTGTGAAAGCCAAATATATCGGGCTTGCCAATCTGATCGTCGGCAGCCAGGTAATGCCGGAACTGATCCAGGACAACGCCAATGCCCAAACCATCTGTGAGACCGTATTATCAATGTTGCCTGAACTTAAGACGCATCAGCAACAGCTTTATCAGGTCCGCAGGCGATTGGGCCTGCCGGGTGCCCCGAAACGCACGGCCGGCATCATACTAAACCTTATTCATGAATACGAGACCCAAAAGAGTTGTTTGACAAATTCAGGCAAAAACGGTTAGATTATCTATCTTATAAAGATAACAAATTATTAGGAATATATGCAGGTTATGAGTATTGAAGCAGCCTTGTTATCCATCTGCCTTTTTCTATCCGGTTTTTTTTCCATGTCTGAAACAGCGCTCTTTTCCATTTCCAGAGTCAAAGCCTTTCATATCTCTAAAGACAATTCAAAGTCCGGTCAGCTTATTTTGGAGATGAAGGAAGACTCCCACACCCTTTTGACCACCATTCTCATCGGCAACAACCTGGTCAATATCGGTGCATCCTCCCTGGCCACCTCCCTGGCCATTTCCCATTTCCAGTCCAATGCCGTGGGGATTGCCACCGGTGTTATGACGCTGTTGATTCTTGTGTTTGGAGAAATTTTCCCAAAATCCTTTGCAAATCATAACAATGTCGTGGTGTCAAGGGTCGTGATATATCCTTTATACTGGTTGTCAAAAATATTATGGCCTTTGATTTATCTCCTTAATTTCATACCTAAACTGCACGGCATCACAGACAATTCCCAGGATACCGTAACCGAAGATGAACTGATGACCATGGTGGAAGTGGTGGAAGGGGAAGGTGAAATCAAGGAAGAAGAGATGGAATATATCACCAATATCTTTGAATTTGATGACACCTATTGTTCTGAAATTATGACGCCCAGGGCAGACATGTTTGTGGTTGATGCTGCAGAACGTCTTGATATTCCAAAGATTTTAAAAACAGGATTTTCACGCATTCCGGTGATTGAGGATACCATTGATAACATTGTAGGCATTTTGCACATTAAGGATCTGTTTTCAAGATATCTGGAAAGTAACGGTTCCGAGAACAATCCCGGCAGTCTTGATGTCAAGGCGGTTATGAAAAAACCGTATTTTATCCCGGAATCAAAGAAATTGGATTCACTGCTCAAAGCCTTTAAAGCAAAAAAGAGCCATCTGGCTGTTGTGGTTGATGAATATGGTGGCGTATCCGGCATCGTAACCCTTGAGGATGTGGTTGAAGAAATTTTCGGCGAAATTGCCGACGAGTCCGATAAAAATACCCCTGACATAGTTCAAATTAAAGGAAACAAGTGGCTGGTGGCAGGCAAAACAGACATATATCATGTGAACAAAGAACTCAATCTGGGCATCCCCGAATCAGTCAACTATGACACGGTTTCGGGTTTTTTCCTGGAACTTGTGGAGCGGATTCCCAATCCCGGGGAATCCGTTCGCATGAATAACTGGAATTTTACGGTAAAGGATATGGACGGCAACCGAATTCAATCTTTTCTCATTAAACCGGCCGAAGAATCCTGATATTTTAGAGCCCTTGGTTTTGTTGTCAAATTCCGTCCCATTAGGGATTTAAAAGATCCCACGTATTCTTTATCCCCAGGATATGGTTGCATGCGATTGTTCGGATCATTCAATCCGAATCTATTGACAGAAGTAAATTCAACGTATATGGTTTTAAAAACATATAAAGGGAAACACAGGTTTAGGGTAATGATCTTCAGCTTCAGCAAAAATTTTTATTTTAGCACACGATTTTATAGAAAGGACAGCCTGCCTGTGGACAACTGATTTTTCCCTAAAAAAATTAACTAAAATCACTAAAACCGCAGCAGGCAAGACCTGATGCGGTTTTTTTATTTCGTCTAAACACAAAGGTTTTTGTTCTGGTAGCCGTTATTAATTAAGTTAATTATAAAAAGGAAATTAACATGACAGACCCTGAGACCAAAAATCAAGACAATCAAACGCAAAGCGGGGATCGTCCTTCCACACTCTCTCCGCTTCGTGAAGAAATTGACCGTATTGATGAGCGAATTCTTGAGCTGATCAACCAACGTCTTGAGATTGGCAAAAAAGTAGGAGAGATCAAGAAACAAAAAGGCAGTCAGATCCTGGATCGGACCCGGGAACGTATGGTCATTGAGCGGCTTTTTCAGCTTAACCCCGGCCCTGCGGATGAAAGTCTGATCCAGTATATATTTAATGTAATCATCACAGCCACCCGGGAAATCCAGAGACCTAAAACCATCGGTTATTTAGGGCCACTTGCCAGTCATTCCCATATTGCAGCGCTTCATTATTTCAACCACTGCGGGAAGTTTATCGAACAACCCGGTTTTTTTGACATTTTCAACAATATCGAACGAAAGGAGCTTCATTACGGTATTGTACCTGTTGAAAACTCCATTGAAGGGGCTGTCAATTCCACACTGGATCTGTTTGCCGAGTTTGATCTTGAAATTACGGCGGAGCATTATGAGTCTGTTTCCCATGACCTGCTGTCCATCTCAGGGGAACTCAAAGATGTTAAAACCGTTTACTCCCATCCCCAGGCCATTGCCCAGTGCAAAAACTGGTTGAAGAAACATCTGCCCCATGCCATAGTTATGGAGACCACCTCCACATCAAACGCCGCGCTCATGGCCTCAAAGGATGATCAGATTGCCGCCATTGCATCGGGCAAGGCCGCTCATTTTTATAACCTGCTGCCGGTGGCGCCAAAGATTCAGGATCGTGCCGGCAATATTACCCGGTTTCTTGTGGTCGGCGGAGATCGTCCTGAAAGAACAGGGAATGATAAAACATCTATTATGTTTGCCACAAATCACACACCAGGTGCACTTTTCAGGGCACTTTCACCTGTTAACAGATCCGGTCTGAACATGGTTAAACTTGAATCCCGGCCCACGCGTCACTATAATTGGAGCTATCATTTTTTCATGGATATAGAGGGGCATATCCAGGATGAAATTGTATTTCAAACCATTGAACAGATTCGAAGCCAGGCCCTGTATTTGAAGGTGCTGGGGTCGTACCCGATTTTTGAGAAACAGGAGATTTCACAATGATAGACGCCGGCACCCGGTTATATTGTGTATTCGGAAATCCTGCCAGGCACTCCAAAGGCCCTGTAATTCATAATGCCGCATTTAAAGATAAGGGTGTCAATGCCGTTTATCTTGCCTTTGAGGTGCAGGATGCTGCAGGGGCGGTGCAGAGTGTGCGCACCCTGGATATTCAGGGGGCTTCGGTGACCATTCCCTTCAAAGAATCCATCATGGAACATCTTGACTGGATCGACCCCGCGGCTTCGGCCATTGGTGCCGTAAACACCATAGTTAATAAAGGCGGCGTGTTAAAAGGCTATAATACCGATTGCCAGGCTGCTGTGGCCCCCCTTATCCCCTTTGGTATTTCAGGGAAAACCGTCTGTATTGTCGGGGCAGGCGGCGCAGCCCGGGCCGTGGCCCACGGTATTGCTGCCCAAAATGGGGATATCATCATCACCAATCGAACTGAACAAAAAGGCCGGGCCCTAGCTGAAGCGGTTGGTGCCCGGTTTATTCCAGGTAACAAGATGGCAGACATCCCGGCGGATGTGGTCATCAATACCACAAGTATCGGCATGACCCCGGACGTTGACCAGATAAGCTTTCCGCCCGAAGCCATCAGATCTGAAATGGTGGTGATGGATGTGGTATATACCCCGTTGAAAACCCGGTTGCTTAGAACGGCGGAACAAAAGGGCTGCACAACCATCGACGGTCTGTCCATGTTCATTGCCCAGGCCGCAGCCCAGTTTGAATTATGGACAGGTATAATCCCTGATGTGGATCTGATGCGGAACATCGTTATTAAAAATTAAAGGAGAGCACAATGAAGCAGGTAGTTCCCAGAAAGATTAAGGACCAGGTGGTCACAGTACCGGGCTCCAAAAGCATTTCACACAGGATGCTGATCTGCGCCGCCCTGGCCGACGGTATATCTGAAATTCATAATGTCCTGGAGAGCCAGGATATTTCCCTGACCCGCAAAACCCTGGCATGCATGGGGGCTCAAATTGAGCCCAGAGGCGACGGCGTCCTGTCGGTCACAGGTTTCGGCGGACGGCCAAAGCCCTGGCCGGAACCTATTCATCTTGGCAATTCCGGCACGTCCATGCGCCTTTTGGCCGGTATTGCCGCCCTGGGCAATACCCCATATACCCTGACCGGAGATGAACGTATGCGCCAGCGTCCCATGGGTGAACTTTTAGATGCCCTTGGCCGTATCCGGATCAGTGCATCTTCCCAAAGCAATGAAGGCACACCGCCGGTTATCATCCAGGGCGGTGACAGGGCAGGGGGGCGAACGCTTCTTGACTGCTCCCGCTCGAGCCAGTACCTGTCAGCCCTGCTGATGGCCGGGGCTTTTTTTGATAATGGCCTTGTGATTGATTTGACCGGGCCTGCCGTATCCCAGCCATATATTGATTTAACGTTGGATGTGATGAATCAGTTCGGGGTCAATGCCTTTCATATATCCGACACCTGCTATGAAGTCCCGGGGGCCCAGACCTATTCATCCGGAACCAGATCCGTGGAACCCGATCTTTCCAATGCCGGTTATTTCTGGGCAACCGGTGCGGTAACCGGTGCGGATATCGGTGTGGATAACATCGGCACCACCTCGCTGCAGGGTGATGTAAAACAGGCATATATATTTGAACAGATGGGCTGTACGGTAAATCATGACGGCCGGGTCCTGCGGGTCAAGGGAGATTCTTTACACGGCGTGGATGTGGATATGTCCGATACGCCGGATGCCGTGCCTGCTGTGGCAGTGACCGCGGCATTTGCCCAAGGCACCACCCGGATTACAAATATTGGTCATCTTAGGGTCAAGGAGTGCGACCGAATTGATGCAGTGTGTTCCCAGCTCTCCAAAATGGGGATTAAAGCGGTACAGGGCCCGGATTTTATGGAAATTACCGGCGGTACCCCCCATGGGGCTGTCATTGAAACCTTTAACGACCATCGCATTGCCATGGCCTTTGCCGTTGCAGGCCTTCGGGTAGAGGGCATGAAAATCGAAAATCCCGTATGCGTGGAAAAATCATTCCCCACATTCTGGCGGCTTTTTGAATCCCTGTAAAAAAGGAGAGACCATGGGGCCCATTTTTCTTATCGGATACCGGTGTACCGGCAAAACCACTACCGGAAAGCATCTTGCCGCTCTTTTAGATAAACGCTTTCTGGATACGGATCTGGTTTTGGAAGCAACTTACAGCACTTCCATTGCACAGATGGTGGCCCGGCACGGCTGGTCTTATTTCAGGGCAAAAGAGACGGAAACGCTTATGAATCTGGATTTAAAAACAGGGCCGGTTATCGCCACGGGCGGGGGGATTATCCTTGCAGAAGAAAACAGGCTGTTTTTAAAAAAGAACGGCGCTGTTGTTTATCTTTATGCCACAGCCCCTGTTTTAACGGACAGAATCCGTAAAGACGAACAGAATACAGAACGAAGACCGGATCTTACCCATGACAGTCTTGCCCTTGAAACACAAAAAATGCTTGAGCTTAGGAATCCCTTATATAGGGCCCTTGCAGATATATCCATTAACACGGAAGAATATAATCCGAAAGCGGCGGCTCTTCAAATCATGGCCGGACTCGACGCGAAGTAAGGCATCGGCTTTCCAATAAAATAGGAGAATTTTTAATGAACATAATAACCCATCAATTAATAGACAAGGAACTTTGCGGAACGCCCGTTATGGTGGAAAATGGAAAAAGCCGTGTGGAATATATGACCACGCCCAGGATGGCTGCAGATGGCTCCGGTCTGGTACATGGCGGATTTATTTTCGGGCTTGCCGACTATGCTGCCATGCTTGCTGTCAATCACCCCAATGTTGTGCTTGGCGGCGCAGATGTGAAATTTTTAAAACCTGTCAAAGCAGGAGACGCTGTCTATGCCCAGGCCGGTGTTACATCGGTTTCCGGTAAAAAACAGATGGTCGACGTTATAGTTAAACGTGAAGATGAGGTGGTTTTCAAAGGTGAATTTTCATGTTTTGTTTTGGAGAAACACGTTCTTGAATAACGGCCATGGGCCGGCCTGGTCTATCAGCACCCAGGCTCGTCCCACAACAAAACATGAAAGAAACTTAGTGAGTTATTAATACTTTCATATTAAACAATAATCCCAAGCGCCCATGTTTTATCAATACAGGGCGCTTGGGATTTTGTGATCAATGTTGGATATTTTAAGCGTCTTGGGGTGCTTTGATCATATCGCTTTCCATCATGTCGGCAATACCTAAGGCGGAATTCAGGGCATCGTTTATCATGAAAAGCTGAATTTTCAACGTTTTTAATGAAGCCGGAGTGGCAGCGATTTTTTCTTCTGACGCAAGAAGTGACGAAAACATATCCGCTTTCCGGGCAAATCCGGACAAACGATCACTGAACTGAACGATCTGTTTTGCCCACTTGTCCCGCTCTTCCCTCGTAAGTTCAATGTTTGCGTTGTCAGTGCCGTTAATCAGATGGTCAATCTGGTACTCTTGAGGGTTGGCAATGATTTCGTACATAGTTTGTGCTCCTTTTCATTTAAAAAGTCCAAACCGATGGGCTGTGCAAAAAATTTTGCCTGCAAAACATGAGGTCCGGCCAGGGAACAAAGGCACTTTATTCGTCTAACCGGTGTCTGGCCAGGGGCCATATCCGCAATCAGGGCAAAATTTTTATGACACCATCAAATTTTATGAAGGATAAGCGGGTCCCGAGGGTTAGTCAAGCTTAGATGCCGAGAACATTAAATATTCAGAATGGTTTTATTTGGATCTGGCGCTAACAAGCCTCTAACATTGGTGTTTGATCGGTGTTTTTTTAATTTGGTATGTTTGAATAAGGATTCATTTTAATTTTCGGTTAAAAAATAATCCAGAATATTCCCCTGGGTGTAAATAATTTTCAATATGGAGAGATAAAAGGACGAGCGGGCATTGGATATGCGCCGTTGGGCATCAACAAGCAAGGTATTGGCGTCCATTATGTCAATACTGTCTGCCATGCCGTATCTAAACTGCATCTGAACGGCATTGTAGTTTTCTTCGGCAGATTTGACTTCATCGGCAAGGTTGATCAGGGTCGATTTTGCGGTGTTAAATTCCAGAAAAGACTGCTTTGATTCAAGGATGATCGCCTTTTCTTCGTTGCTTAAGGACTGTTTTGCCTGGCGCAACCGTGCCGAAGCCTGGCGGACCTGGGCGCGCCGCAATCCGCCGTCATACAAGGTAAATACCAGCTGGGCCTGGATATATGCCTCTTCGGTATCATATTCCGTTTGGGACCCGGCGCCTGTATCATAAGAGATATCTTTTTCCCGGTACCCGCCTTCAAGCTCAATGCTGGGCCAATATTCTCCCTTTTCATAGGCAATGGTGCGCCGGGCAATTTCAACATCCTTTTTGGCTTCCATGATTTCATAGCGGTTTTCAAGGGCATGGGATTTTATCTGTCCAAGGGTAACTGAAAAATTTTCAACATCCTGGATATCTCCGGATGCAATGGAAAACTGATCCTCTATACCCGCAAGCCTTACGATACCGGCCTTGGCTGTCCGGACATTATTGATTGCAACAATCTGATTGGTTTTCGCCTTTGATAATTCAGCCTGAGCCCGGTACAGGGCCGTCTTTGTTACACTGCCCACGGAGAGTTTTTCATTTACCGAATCTTTGTAAGTGTCCAGGCGTTTAACTTCGGCATCCGCCAC
>JAKSBO010000230.1 GCA_022361095.1 Desulfobacterales bacterium
AAGAAACTTTTAGATAAGATTACTGTTGATGATATTCAACCATCATCAAGAAGATATCCATTTGTAGGCTTTACACCTGAAAGAGAAGCTGGTAAAGAAATTCTTACAGTTGAAGGTATTTCTAAAACCATTGATGGTGAAAAAGTATTAGACAATGTAAGCTTTATTGTAAACAAAGGTGACAAGATTGTGCTAATGGCAAGAAATGAAATTGCTAGAACCACATTATTTGAAATTCTTATGGGTGATATGGAACCAGATGAAGGAACGTTCAAATGGGGTGTTACAACGACTAGATGTCAATTACCAAAAGACAATACAAGTTACTTTGAAGGTAGTGAGTACAACCTAGTAGATTGGTTAAGACAATACTCACCAAATGAAAAAGATGAAACATTTATTAGAGGATTCTTAGGTAAGATGTTATTCTCTGGTGAAGAAGCGCTTAAAAATGCCTCTGTATTATCAGGTGGTGAGAAAGTACGTTGTATGTTCTCAAGATTGATGCTTTCTGGAGCAAATGTATTACTTTTAGATGAACCAACAAATCACTTAGACTTAGAATCTATTCAAGCAGTAAACAACGGCTTGATTGCGTTCAAAGGTACGATGTTATTTACATCACATGACCATAAGTTTATTCAAACGATTTCTAATAGAATCATTGAGCTAACACCAAGTGGTACATTTGATAAGTTGATGACATTTGATGAGTACTTGGAAGATAAAGACTTACAAATAAAAATTGATGAAATGTATAAAAAATAACCTTTTCCTAAGGTTATTTTTTTGTCTTGTTCTTTCAGAACTCTGAATATGTTATGATGTTGTTGGAGGGGAATTATGCGAATAGGAGAATTTTCAAAGAAAACAGATACAAGCATTGATACGATACGACATTATATAACGTTAGGCCTATTGGTACCTACAAAAGAAGGTAAATATTTTAGATTTGATGATAAATGTGCAAGTGACTTAGAACGTATAAAAGAGATGAAGGAGATGGACTTTACACTTCAAGAAGTCAAGAACATTTTTCTTCTTAGTCGATTCTCTAAGTTATCTATGGGACAAGAGAGACAACATTATAGAAGCTTCTTTAAGAATAAGATGAAGTCACTAATTAAGACTAGAGAGAAACTTGATGAGAAGATTGAATTGTTAAGTAAAAAGATTGAATCTCTTGATGTAGAATTTAAGCAAGAACCAATTTTACTAGGAGTGGATTTAACATTCTTACCTAATATCTATTGTCCGACCTGCCAGAAGATCATGAAACTCGACCAAGCAGATATACAGGCCAATATGATCATCAATGGTGTTATGAGCTGTGAATGTGGTCATTCATTAGAAATTATTGAAGGTA
>JAKSBO010001153.1 GCA_022361095.1 Desulfobacterales bacterium
TAGCCAACTGGACATGGTATATGGTCTATAATCGCATTGAATAAATCATCAAGTGTATCTTGCATAGAATCTGGCGAGAGCCCTGCTCTGCCGTCTCTACCTGATGCATATATTACTGGGCTGTCAAGCTGCTCATCTTCGCCGCCAAGTTCCATTAGAAGAAGCAGTGTGTTTTCAAGTGCGCGTTCACAGTCGGCATCTGGCTTATCAGCTTTGTTTACTACTATAATAAGTGGAAGTGAAAGAGCCATTGCCTTTTGTAGCACAAAACGCGTTTGAGGCATTGGGCCTTCTGCTGCGTCAACAAGTACGAGTGCACCTGATACCATTGATAGTACACGCTCGACTTCTCCACTAAAGTCAGCATGTCCTGGGGTATCTACTATATTGATTCGTACGTCACGAATAGATACTGATGTGTTTTTTGATAGTATGGTTATACCACGCTCACGCTCTAGATCGTTTGAATCTAAAACGCAGTCATCCATGGCTTGATTTTCTCTGAAAAGACCACTTTGTTTAAACATAGAGTCAACGAGAGTTGTTTTACCGTGGTCGACGTGTGCAATAATTGCTATATTTCTTAAGTCTTTACGTTTTTTCATGTTAATCCTTATTCTATTTATTTTACCTCCGTTATTATACACTATATAGTAAATAATGATAGGGGTTTTATGCAATTTTGTAGGGCTAAACAACACTTATAATTGACTAATTGAGCGTATTTGCTATAATCAAAGTCAACTGCCTTCTCAATGGTATGAGCTGGCATGAGATATTAGCTGATTAAAAGCATGAGCATAGTGAAAACGAGGTACCACACGTGGTAGAATCCAATGACAATACCACTTGAGAACCCACGTTTTACTCTATCGAGGACGTTTTAGGACTTGGATGGTTTTTCCATTGTGTCATAATAGACTTGTTCTGTTCTTGCGGCAACCGTTCTCCAGTTATAGAGTGACTTCACAACATTATGGAATTTTTCAGGTCTCACATTTTCATAATTCTGAATCGCCTTTTCAACTTTCTTTACAA
>JAKSBO010000680.1 GCA_022361095.1 Desulfobacterales bacterium
TAAAGGTTCCGGTTTCGATCCGGTCCGGTATGATGTGAATATCCGTTCCGTAAAGCGCCGGGACCCCCTGCATGGTTATAATCGCTGTACCGGCGCCGGTGACCGTTGCACCCATTTGGTTCAAGGCATGGGCAAGCGCTACGATCTCAGGTTCCCGTGCCGCGTTTCTTAAAACCGTGGTCCCCTTTGCCAGAGTGGCGGCCATCATTAGATTTTCCGTGCCGGTGACCGTGGGCATATCAAAACAGATCTCCGCCCCTTTGAGCTGTTCGGCCTTTGCCTCTATGTATCCGTGTTCGATACTGATGGTTGCACCCAACGCTTCAAGCCCTGTCAGATGCATGTTCACCGGCCGGGCCCCGATGGCACACCCGCCGGGAAGAGAGACCTTGGCATGGCCGAATCTTGCAACAAGCGGTCCCAGAACAAGGATGGAGGCCCGCATCTTTCGGACCAGGTCATATTCGGCTTCAATTTTATGAATGGATGACCCGTCAATGTCCAAACGGTCCTGATGGTGTTCACATCCGGCCCCCAGATCCTTGAGCAGCGCTTTTATACTTGTGATATCCATCAGATCCGGAACATTGGAAAAGCAGACCTTCCCGTTTACCAGTATACTTGATGCGATCAAAGGCAGAGCGGCATTTTTTGCACCTGAAATGTTGACTTCCCCAAACAGCTTTTGCCCGCCTCTAATTTGAATTTTATCCATATCCTAATCAACCTAAAATTAAATATATGTTATCCTAACAATGTGTTTGAATACCTATGCTTTTTTATTTAAAAACTCAAGACATAATCTTCCCCGCCCGCCCAAAGAAAAAAGGGTTCAACCAAATCGGCCAAACCCTTGAAGTTTTCTGGTACTTGTTGGGCACAGTCCAAAACCAAAAATTCCATCATTTATCGGATTGCACTTTAATAATTTTTCGACAAAAAACTCAAGCTTTTTTATTTTAGGGTAGCGCCCTGCCCTCCCAAAAATTGTTTAAAACCTCAATTAGCACCACCTGAATATCCGTATCATGTTCTTTGGCATAGCGTTTAATAGGTTGTAACATCTGATCGGTGATGACATAGGGAAAACAATCGTCCAAGTGTCTTGATATCGATTCTGGCTTCATGTAACTCTTTCTGAAGAGCGTATGTCTGGATCATAGCGGTTAATCCTTTAACTTTGGCAGGTTGTCCTCATTTCTTAGCTGATTGCCCAATAGGAGGGCAACAGAGAATAGGATTCGGATTTATCCGGCTGAACATACACCATAATCGGAAAATGCAGCCTTTGGAGGTAAGAAAAGATTTGGTAGAGTTTGATTCAGCTATCAATTCAATTTTATCCCTAAGCCGCCTCTTTCTTTGATCCTTTTTTGACCCGTCGAATCGGGGTTACTGAAAGTATGCCTTCCCGGCTCTGAATATGGGATTCTACGCCGAAAACATTTTCAACGTTGATTTCTGTCAAGATTTCTTCAGGCGATCCATCTGCATAGACTTTACCGTCATGAAGCATCAGAATGCTGTCGGCATAGCGTGAGGCAAGATTCAGATCATGGACAACCATGATGACACTTAATTTTTGTGTACGGGAAAGATGATGAATAATATCCATTACTTCCAGCTGATGAGAGATGTCCAAAGCAGAGGTCGGTTCATCCAGAAGGAGCACCCGAGGCTGCTGGGCTAGAGCCCGGGCCAGGAGAACCCTTTGCTGCTGCCCTCCCGATAAATTGTTGTATTCCCTCATGGCCACCTCTTCGAGCTCCAGCAGCTGAATGACATCAATAACGATATCTATATCTTCGTCACTACTCCGCCAGGAGGAATGTGGTTTTCGGCCCATCAGGACTGTATCAAAAACCGTGGCGGAGAACAACTGGCTGGAGGATTGGGGAACATAACCGATCAGCCGGGCAATTTCCTGACGGCTCATGGATTCAGAATCGGAATTATCAAAATATATTTTACCGGAGTGCGGAATCAGGAGACGTTCAATGCATTTGGCAAGAGTACTTTTTCCGCTCCCGTTGGGGCCGACGATGCATTTGATCTCCGTCTCGTTGAGATTCAGGTTTACTCCTTTAAGAACATCTTTTTCCGGATAGGAAAAGTAAAGGTCCTCAACGGTTATATTCATGTCAACCCTCCTTTCTGTTTCATAATCAGATACACAAACAGGGGAACCCCCAGGAAGGCAGTGACAGCGCCGACAGGAAGTATGACCGGGGAGATGATGGTACGGGCTATGGTGTCGGAAAGGACCAACAATAAAGCGCCCACCAGACCGGAGGCCGGAACGAGTATCCGGTTATCTGAGCCGATAATCATCCTGACAATGTGCGGTGACACAAGCCCGATGAATCCGATTGTCCCGGTGAAGCTCACAATGCCCGCCACCATCAAGGTGCAGACTACCATTGTGAAGACTCGTGTTTGGTGTACATTGATACCCAGGCTCTTTGCACTTGCATCACCGGTGTTCATAATGTTTAAGTCATTGGATTTCCAGATAAGCAATAATACCCCGAGAAAGGCCAGGGGTGCTGTGATGCCTATTTTATTCCAATTCGATTTACCCAAATCCCCGACAGTCCAAAAGACCGCAGCCTTAACCGCGTCCGAGTCTCCGAAATATTGGATAATGGTTGTCATGGCTTGAAAAAAGAAGAGAAGGGCTAAACCCGTCAATATCATTTTCTCCGGGCTTGCTCCCCGACGGCTTGATAGGGCCAGGATCAACCCGGAGGATAGGCAGGAAAACAGGAAGGCGTTGCCCATGATCATATAGGGGCCTGAGACAACTCCCACACCGAGGACCATGGCCAACGAAGCTCCGAATCCCGCAGCGGAAGAGATTCCAAGCATGTAGGGATCTGCCAAAGGATTACGCAGCACAACCTGCATCACAGCACCGGATGCCCCTAAAGCCATACCGGCCAGGACTCCCATTAAAACCCTGGGGAGACGGAATTTCCATATGATGATTTCTATATGGCCGGCACCCTGCGCGTCCAGCAGGCCAGGAAATAGCTTTCGGAAAACAGCGGCATAGACATCCAGGAATTTTATGTCGGCTGAGCCAAAGGCAATAGCTGATCCTATGAGGATGATTACAACCGGGATGAGGATGATGATAAAAAGCCTTTTTTTGGATCGGTGGCGCATATACTGTTCTTTTAAGAGCATATTTTGATTTCTTAAGTCATTGACTGTGGTCATCGTAGTTCCTTACCTATTTTCCTATAGTTAGACGAACACCCCTTTACGCATCAGGTTAACATCGGCACCGAGCTGGTTCGCTGGAGAATCTTTCACCAGAAAATCCTTCAATACCGGCGTCAGGCCATAGCCATCATCTTTCTTTTCGATTAAATCGACGCCAATCAGCACACCAGGCTGCAGCAATTTGATTGTAAGGTGGGAACGAACATATTTTTTCCTCCTTTGTTATTAATCTTCCGGGTAGGCAATTATACCACCGGAGTCCAGATCAAGATCGACATGCATAAACTTCCGCAGATATTCCTGATGGATTGCCTGGGGATCAAGCTCCTTGAAGAGTTCGGGGTGAAACCATTTTGCCCAGTATGCTATACCGACGATATATCGATGTGTTGTAGCAAGATCTGAATGATGAAGATAGACTTTATTGTTCTTTATAGCCCTGCTTCCGGCAAACAATTCAGAAGCCATGATATCTTCCCGAATATCCCGAATGATTGAATCATCATTAACTTCATAGCCAAGAGCACCGGGATAGAGACCCACCCAAATCTGTATCACGATAATATCGTAATCCTGTGCCACAATCCATTCTGGATCGACATTTTCTACCCAGCCGCCGTTAGAGGGTAACACGTTCGCTATGTTGATTCCTCCTGCCGCGTTAAAAAGGCTATTGCAGAAAAGCAATTCATTGGTTAGCGTACAAAGTTGATCAGCTGTCCAGCCCGGGGACTTCAAAAAAACCCTGGGCTGGTCGGTTTCTGAAAGATTTTCTATTCGACTGCCAATTTCATTCTTGATCGAATTACACCATGAGATATATTCTTCAGCCTTTTCCTGTTCATCAAGAATCGCTCCCAGCATCCTGACGCTTGTATCAAAAGAGTCAGGATCAGCCGTATTGACCAACGCTACAACGGGTATTGAAGGTTCCAGCT
This sequence comes from Desulfobacterales bacterium, assembly GCA_022361095.1. Lineage (GTDB taxonomy): Bacteria > Desulfobacterota > Desulfobacteria > Desulfobacterales > Desulfobacteraceae > Desulfobacter. The sequence continues at coordinate 4,167 of JAKSBO010000680.1, forward strand.
TTTCTACTATATCATTGTATCCCGGTATCATGGACTGCAATGTCAAAAATATATCCGGTTGAAGTTCAAATACACTTTCATAATCAATATCGAAAGGATTACCAGAGGCAATACAATTGGGCATTTCTTCTATACCCGGGAATAGTTTCGGACTAATTGAACCAATCATGCCGCCTACGACCATATTCCAGGCTCCGAGAATGTTGATGGCTTCTGCTGCGTTCACATGATTATAAACTATTCTCTTTATCGGTTTCTGTATTGTTACCTGCCTGCCTGCAGCGTCAATGATGGTAATCTGATCCGAGGTGTTTTCAATCAGCCA
>JAKSBO010001027.1 GCA_022361095.1 Desulfobacterales bacterium
AACTTCAGGGGAGTTCCCGTTTATGCTTAAAATGCGCCCTGCACAGATGCTGATGCGTATTGTGTCTGAAAAGGGATTTGTGGATTGGTACGTCAAGGAATTTATGCCGGACAATCTGCCTGAATTTCATCAGGCACTGTCGACAGAATCTCTTGAGGACATGGTGCGCTCCGGCAGGAAGGCCGCTATGGCCTATGGCTTTTCAGAGCCGGATTCGATTTTTCACTTTGTGACCTTGATGTGGATCGTTGGCCCCAACTTTATGGACTTTTCCGGTTTTAAAGAGGCGCTGGAATGCAAAGACCTTGATGAGGCCGGACGCATTGATGCGCTCTATAACGTGGATAGTGAGCTTTCGGCAGAGGCTATCATCAACGCAGACGATACAGCCTGGTGGCGGATTCATCCATGACCGCTCAGCTACAGACCGTCTCAGAGGCCAAAATCGCTGAGAAAATTTCAACTGCAGACCAAGAGCTGGCCGCACTTAATGCCAAGTACGCAGAACTGGCCGCAGATGCGGCACTCACTGCGGGGTCGATGCTGCCGCCGCCTGCAGGTACTGCTGCCGATCTTGCAAGCCTTGGAAAATCACTTGCAACGGGTGATTATGTTGGTTCATTGTTCGATTTGATTGGTGTAATCCCGATCGCTGGGGATGCAATCAAGGCCGTTGGCAAGGGCACTAAGGTTGTTAATAAGCTGAACGACCTTAGAAAAGCGATTGATGCAGCCACGGCCGGCCTGACCAGAATCAAACGCACCCTAAAATCAGCTAAACCCGATGACATTGCCAAAATCCTCGATGAATCGGGCGATTTATTGGAAGTTCGGAAGGCTGCCGCAAAGGCCTATTGGGATGACGTGATCAAAAACGGTCGTAAAACATATGACGAGGCTGTTGCAAACTGCTCAACACAGAAATGTGTCGACAACCTTCCGATCAGCCTTAAAGGGGACCATTACAAATATACGCCGGTCAATAAGGGTAGCTGGAAGAACGGGACCCGAGGCGATGGCGATTGGTTCCCTGATGCCAACAGCAAAGCCGGCAAAGCGATAACTGAGTTTAATAAAAAGTTTAAGAAGCAAGTGGAACATATACCTTACAAGGATGGGCACCCAGATTTCAGCGAACTTGTGGTACCTACAAAGAAAGGGCCGGCCCAGGTCGAGATTAAACAGATTGGTGACAATGATCTGGATTTTCAGGCAGCCGATGAAGTCTTAAAGAAGGTCACTGGGTATACTGAAAGAGAGCTTGAACAATTGTATGGTATAAAACTTACTTGGCACCATGCGCCGGATGGGACAACGATGCAACTGGTTCCAACAAAGGCACACGGCGGCAGTAATGGCGTCGGCCATGCCGGCGGTGGGTCACTCATCAGGAACCCGGAATATTAGGAGACACAATCATATGAGAACCTTCAAGTTTATGCGTTACGGAGCTTTTTCCGATGATACGGTGAGCGCTGAGGAATTAAAAGCATGGTCGGCCCAATTCGGCTTTCCCCTACCGGATCGGTATGTCGCTTTTATGGCGCAAACTAATGGCGGATCGATTTATCCGAGCGTATTCGAACATCAGCACCCACAAATCAAGCCGATTGCTGCATTTGAAGATTTCTACGACTGGCAATCGGTTCTGGAAGAATCTGAGTTGGACTGTCCTGCCCAGGAACGATCAATCGCACCAGATCATCTCATCATCGGGAGCACGACGGTCGAAGACCAAATCGTTTTGCGTCTGCATTCTGAGGCTCCTGGCGCGATTTATCTGAGAGGACACAATACAAGCCCCAATTGGATCACCGACGGAGTAGATGAATTCGGTTTCATCGCACATAGCTTCGGCGCCTTTATCGACAGCTTGCGTGAACCGAAGCCAGGCGAACCCGTCTATCTTAAAATTTGGGATACCAAGGGAGGTGCAGCACCAGAAACATCCATCTCATCAGTCGTTATCTGATGCATAAAGCCATCATCCGGGAAGCGGCAGCGACCTTTATTGAACGCTGGCCGGTCGCCCTCAATGGCAGGTCCATTTGCGTACCGGATGGGACAACGATGCAGCTGGTTCCAACATATGCACACGGTGGCAAGCATGGTGTTGGCCACGCCGGTGGCAGTTCTCTCGCCCAAAATCCGGAATACTAAGGAGACACAACTGCATGAAAAATTTTGAGTTTACACGCTACGGTGCTTTTTCAGATGATTCAGTAACCATTGAGGAGTTAGGCGCATGGTCGAGCCAGTTCGGTTTTCCGTTACCGGATCGGTATGTTGCTTTTATGGTGAAAAATAATGGCGGATCGATTAAGCCTAGCGTATTCGAGCACCAGCATCCCCAAATCCAATCTATTGCTGCGATTCAAGAGTTATATGATTGGAAAACGGTGGTGAAACACTCCAGACTGGATCGTCCTCCGGAGAAGCGATCAGTCGCACCCGATCATCTTATTATTGGAGCAACGACGGTAGATGACGAAATTGTTCTTCGCCTGCATCCCAGTGCGCCTGGTGGCATTTTCCTGATAGGACACAATACATATCCCAATTGGACCAGCGACGGAGAGGATGAATTTGGCCTCATTGCAAATGATTTCAACACTTTTATCGACGGCTTGCGTGAGCCAACGCCCGATGACGCTGTTTATCTGGGGATTTGGGATCCCAAACGGAATATAGCATCAAGGTCGAACATTTCGTCCATTTCTATATGATTAGTTTCATTAGGCCGGAAGCAGCCGAGACCTTTGTGGAGCACTGGCCGTCAGCCTTCAGGGCGCTGGCCGGACCATTGGTGTACCGGACATTGACGGAGACGGAAACCCTCTGGCTTATAGCACAGGAGCCGAGCCTCAGACATACCATAGGTATGAGAGACCGGCCACAGATGGAGCTGTCTTTGCGTAAAGCCTTGATCACTCTAACCTCACAGGTGAAAATGCCGTTATTTGCACGGATCAGCCCTTGCAGCTTCAAGGAAGGGGCCCTTCTGCCTGCCCCGATTGTCGGCGCTGACGGTCTGTTACGGCAGCTACAGCATCCAGGACATCGTGCCGCATCAATGGCATTGCATTGTTTGAGGGGTGGTGTTCCTGTGAGCGTCATTGTTCGGCCTTGGCAAATGATTCGTCCGTGGGAGGAATTTCGGCTATTTTTCCTTAAAGGTGGCCTCACGGCAATCAGTCAGCATCATCCCGGGGCCCAGCTCCCCCGGCACTATAAAAAGCGGGCTCTTGCCGAAACGCTTTGTGCTTTTGCCGAGCGTCTTATCGCCGTATCTCATCTTGACACATTGACGGCTGATGTGTTTGCTTGTGCCGATACCAACGAGGTGTTGCTGATCGAAATCAACCCTTGGTCTGAAGAAACCGACCCTTCCCTGTATGATTGGCATAAGGCTCCCCCGGTCGACAAGATGCTCCGTGTGCGCGTGCGTGACAGGGTCCTGCCGATACCATTGGTCCGTGTTTGAATAGATTGAGACGATGCTCATGCCGGTTAAAATAGGGATCTAACGTCCAAAAGGATAGTGGACGATTCATCCCGCATAGTCGTCTTTCAATACTATGCTTTTTATTTGGGGGATTCAATCAGGCGGTTTGTAACATCAACCTGATCCACTTCTTTTTTCAAAAACCGGGAGAACTGAAACCTACAGCTTTTTCAAACGTGTGTATTGTTAGTCATAAATATTTTCCAATTTTTTTAACGAATAAGTCACAATCCCCTAATAACTCCTGGATATTTATGACGTATAAGTACAATTAGGCATTTTTTTATTGCGGCCGGTGCAAATTGAATTTGAAAGAAGGTGACGGATATGGAAAAAAGGTTTTTATCAGCTATGGCAGCCCTGCTTTATGATTATCGTAACAATGGAATTTAAAGGGCTCCCGTTTAACCCGGGCCACAGGCCCGTCAATTCTATTGCCCGGACATGATGCATGCTGACGTCTTTATCTGCAGTAAAGAAAAAAATATCCGGCCGGCCGGGTGTCCGCTTCAGTTTTACCTTTGTTTTTGTATGCTTGGTTCTTTACCTCTCTTTGGAAACCGCGCCTCCGGCATTTTTTCATTTCGTTAACCGTGCGAATACTTTGGGTACCGGGTTTCTCCTGAAACTGGCAGGAATTGTCCCCAGGATTACCAACGACATGATTTCCTACGAAGGATTCACCGTAAAAGTCGTTGGAGAGTGTTCCGCCGTTTTTATCAGCATCCTGCCCCTGGCGTTTTTTATTGCCTATCCCAGCCGGGCGCTCTGGAAAATTGCAGGTGTTTTTGCAGGGTTGCCCCTGTTATTTATCTTTAATCTGTTCAGGATCGTCCTTGTGTTCATGGTGGGGCTTGCTTCTCCAAAACTGTTCCCCTGGGTCCATTTGTATTTTGGACAGGTGGGCATGATTTTTCTGGTTGTCTGGATATGCATGGTTTGGTTGAAATATGCCAAAAAAGATATCAGACAGCTCCCGGATACCAGGATGATGCTTGCCGCGTTTGTTGTCTCGATCCTCCCGTTTACTGCATGGATCTGGCTGTGCAAACCCTACACCTGGATGTTGCTGTGGACAGCACGCCTGATTCTAGAGCTGGCAGGGTTTTCCGCAGTCCTGCCCGGGGCCCTGGCGCTTTATCCCCATACATTTATATCTTTTAATATTGTTGTGATTTTAAGCCTTGTGATGGCAGACCGGATGTTCCGGAAACAGATGTCTAAAAAAAAGTTTTTAACGGGGATGGGGAGTTTAATGGTGCTTCATCTTTTCTTTCAGATGCTGCCCATTCTTTTTTTTCAGAACCGGCTGATGCAAAGCCAACCCCTGATCAATGCCCTTTTGGTCATTCACCAGTTTTTCCTTCCCTTTATTTTCTGGGTGGCTTTGGTGCCCATATCCGGTAAAGCCAGGAAAGCAAACACCTAAAAAGCATCCATGGTTTTCTCATATTTTCTTTGAAAATTTTTAATTTTCAGCTCATTTTTTCTTCACATAAAAATGATAATGACGTGCGAGTCGTCAGTTGACCGGTGGGCGGAACGCTTTAGGGGGCTTAAACCGCGCGTGCCTTCTCAAGCCTTTAAGACGGGCAGGTGCCTGGGACCAGGGCATTTTAGAGTTTGGTTATGAATTTTTTAGGAGAAGAAAATGAAACGCCTATTTTTAATATTGGCCGCTGTTTTTTTAATTGCCGGCAGCGTCCGGGCAGAGGTCGTTGCAAATTGGGACATGTCTGGAGAACCCGGTTTCCAGACGTACACGGCCGCTGTTGGAACGGCTGAATATATTGAGGCTTTTAATATAATTCGAGGTGCCGGGCTATACCCAAGAGAAGGGGCTGATTCTTTAAATTCAAAAGGGTGGAAAGGTACCGAGGCCGGCGATTTTATAGAATTCGGTTTTTCTGTGGCAGACGGGTATGAGGTTAAGTTGTCCGAGCTGTGGCTCGGGACTAGATCTTCCAACACCGGTCCCGGAACCATTGGGGTGTATAGTTCCGTGGATGCGTTCACTGCGCCGGTGGAAATCATAACACAGGATGGGAACGCTTATGCAGACAACATCATTGACCTCGGCGGCCTGGATGCCATTACCGGTGATTTTTATATCCGGCTTTTTGAATATGGTGATACCCAGGCCGATGGCGATGGGGCGACTGCCGGCACCGGCACCTTCCGTATCACTAATTACGATAGCGGCGGCACCAACACCGGCGTACAGTTTGTCGGCACCGTTGCAACTTCTGCTGCAGCTTCGCCGGTACCCGTCCCCAATGCTGTAATCCTTCTGGGATGCGGCCTTATCGGGGTGGCCGGCATCAAAAGAAAGGCCTGTTAGGCAGTTATACGTATGGGACAGGGGGCGGTTAAACTTACATTCGGCGCCTTTTTTTATTAAAACTTCATTCACCAACGGCTCCTGACCCGGTTTCTTCTTGTTGTCCGGGGGAGAGCATTGATTCTGATAAAATGGCAATATCGAGCTAAAACACGCCCTGAATTTTCTAACAATTCCTTTAAACATTTTTAATTTCCAGATCATTTTTGACTCACATAAAAATGATACCCACTTACAAGTCTTCAGAATAAAGCCAAACTCCGGGTGACCGGGGGACGGAAAGCTATAGGGGTCTTAACTGCGGGGTCCTGCTCAAATCTTTAAGACGGCCGGCTGCCTGGGACCAGATCATTTTAAAACTTGATTTTAAATTTTAAGGAGAAGAAAGTGAAACGGTTATTTTTAGTATTGGCAGCAATGATTTTAATGGCAGGCAGTGCAAATGCAGACATAGTTTTGCTGGAGGATTTTGAAGATACAAATGTTTCTTACACAACATCCGTCGCTGAATTCACAGATGGCACCGGTGATTTTTTCATCAGAACAAACGGTTCGGATCACGCAAGCTTTGTGAATTACGATAATATCCAGGGCTCAAGCTACTTTGCTGCTATGGATCTTGACGGGGAAGGGGCAAGTTTGCCCCTCACCATGTCTTTTACCGGTATTGACATCAGCGGATATTCAAACCTGACCTTTTCCGCCTTTTTTGCAGAAGATGATGACGGCACCAGCGAAGACTGGGATAAACCTGATTATGTAAAGATTCAGTATCGGATTGACGGTGGGGGTCTTCAGGATTTACTCGCATTTGAAAATGACGGAAGCATTTATAATTCTGCGCCTTCTCTGGATACCGATTTTGACGGTACCGGTGACGGCACGGAATTGACCGATAGCTTCGCCCATTTCTCCGAAGGCATCGACGGAACCGGCAGCAGCCTTGATCTTGTGTTTACGTTTCAGTTGAACTCTGGGGACGAAGATATTGCCGTCGATCATGTCATGGTTACCGGTGATATCAGCGCTGTGCCTGTTCCTGATGCTGTAATCCTCCTGGGGTGCGGCCTTATCGGATTGGCCGGCATCAAAAGAAAGATCTCTTAGGCATGATAATAATTAAATATAAGGGGCAGGGGTGGTGTAAAAACGCCCTCTGTCCCTTTTTATATTGAAAAGGGGAATTATTATGAAAACCAAGCTGCTCCCGCTTTTATGTCTAATGTTCTTTATTGCCTCTGCCGGCCAGGTGTCTGCAGGGGTTGTCGATATCGGGCCGGCTGCGGACAGTCAGATGGTCGAAGGCTACCCCGACAGTAACTACGGCGGTGACAATGCCATGTATGTGGCAAGCACAACCGGTGCATACAAAAACGAAAGGGCCTGGGTCAAGTTTGACCTCACCGGCCGGATCCCGGCCGGAGCCATAATCAATTCGGCGAGGTTGCGGATGTGGTGCTGGAAATCCGACTCTGATGACAACATGACCGCCAATGTCCACGGCAGCACCGACGACACGTGGACCGAAACCGGTATCACCTGGAACAGCCAGCCGCCTTATGGGACAACAGCCCTTGACAGCCGGGCCATGACAGCCAATACCGAAGATTACTGGGTGGAGTGGGATGTCACGGGCTTTGTCCAAACCGAGGTGAACGACAACGGCGATATGATCATCAGTTTCGTGGTCAAGGCTGCTGTTGAGGGACAAGACCCTTATCGGATATATGCCTTTGACGGCAAGGAGTACAGTTCTTCCGTGGCTCCCCGACTTCGTATTGATTACACCGGCGAGTGGCCTGCCACAAACGGATTTAAAATTTTTCATATGAACGACATGCACTCGCGTCTTCTGCCCCATGAATTTGATGTGCCGGATACCGGGGACACCGTGGGGATGGAATGGGTCGGCGGGGCATCTTACTTTACCACCAAGCTGCTGGAACTCAAATCCGCCAATCCGGATTCCCTGATTATGGACGCAGGAGACATCTCCGAGGGCAATCCCCTTGGAGACCTTCGGGGAAACGGCGGCATGATCGATTTTTACAACGAACTGGATCGAAAACTCAAGCTGTTGGGGGGCCGGGGCATCGATGCCGTGGTCGTGGGCAACCATGACGTCAACTCCGCCCAGATGCTCAGCAATATGGAAAACAATGCCGATTTCCCGGCCATCTCCATGAATATTTATGATGCCGTTACCGGGAATCCGTATTTCCCCGAATATGTCACCATAACGGTCAACGGCACCAAGGTGGGTATCCTTGGTTATACCACCGATTCCTCTTCCTTTCTCGGGGACGACCTGGTTGGTGTCGTAGAGGTTAAGAAATGTGTCTAGGTGGATTCCGACGCCGATACCATCGACGTTAAAGACAAAGTTTCGTATTTGAGAACCACCGAAGGCTGTGACGTGGTTGTTCTTCTTTCCCATGTGGGCCAGAGCCGGGTGACTGCAGGGAACGATGCCCTGATTGCCGACTCCGGCGGGGTGTTGCCGCCTGAAGTGGTGATCTCCGGCCACTGGCACACCTGGACCGAACGGGTCTGGCAGCCGAGCAATATGAACGGCAAGACCCTGGTGGCCGAAGCAGCCTCGTACATGCAGTATATCGGGGAGCTGGAAGTCACGGGTGCCGGTAAATAGTCCAGGCCCAAAAGCATGTGATCCGCAACAGTGAGATTGCGCCTGATCCGGATATGGCGTCCCTGATCGCCAGCCTGATCACCGAATACAACAACCAGGATCCGGCGCCTGCCCACGGCATTTACGATGTGATCGGCTATTCGGCCGTGGATCTCACCATGGACAAGGACAAATGGTGGACAGTGAGCGAATATCCCTGGGCCGCCACCAATGCAGCCGGCGCCTGGATCACTGATGCTATGGTCTGGAAAGCAAACCGGCTCGGCCTGCCTGTAGATCTGGCCATGCAGTCCGGCGGCGGTATCCGCAGGGACGTGGCCGCCGGGGAGATCACCTATATCGAGGTCTACGAGGCCTATCCCTGGTCCGAGGACAATATGGTCCGGGTGCAGATGACCGGCCGGGAGATCTGGGACTGGATCCAAGAGGACTATGTAGGCACCTCAATCTCTGACGGCTGGCTGGTAACGGCCCGGGACGGTTTGATTACCGCCATTACCTACCAGGGCGGCCCCATCAGCCTGACCGGTACCTACAATGTTGCCATCAGCGAGTACATGTACGAACACCCGGAGAATGAACTTTCCGACACAACCCCCGAAGATATGAACTATTCGATCCGGGAGGGCGTGATTGATTTTACAGCTCTTTACAATACACCCAACAATCCCATGTATCCCAACGGTGTTGCACCGCGTTACGATTTGAATACCGAGTTTGCCGGCGGATTCAAGGCCGTGGTCACCATGATAGCCGACAGTGAAAATCAGCCGTATCATGAGGATGCATTTATCCGGTTCATCGAAGCCATGCCGGAGACCCTTGCCCGGCGCACCGGTTACGGTCTTTCCGAACTGGTCAACACCGACGGCTCCATCAACATGGCACACAGGTTTTCCGAAATCATGCTGTACCGCAGCCATCTCGGTTTTCCGGACGGCCTGCTGAAGACCGGCGACATCATAGAGGTCTGGGGTGAGGGGGGCTTTTATGACGGCACCCCGGAATTCATTGACCAGGAGGGCATCTACGGGGCGGATCAGCAATTCGTTATTTACGGTAACGACGAGACCCTGGCCCGGGCCGAGTACCATGGCACCATCGCGTCTTTCTGGGATGAAGACCATGAAAACCACTATGTGAAATTCTATGCCGAAAGAACCGGGGCGTCTCAAGTTAAGGACGCTGACGGCCAGGTGATCATCATCTTCCAGGAAGACGGTTATGATGAAAAAATACTGCCGGGCAATAACGGTGATATTCTTGAATTGACGGGTGTTAATACCTATGAAGGGGATGACGGCCGCCGTTTCCGGTGCAATACGGCTTTAACGGCGTCCGCCGTATCGGTGATCGGTTACCCCGGCACCTCGTCGGTGGATGCCATTGATCCCTATTCCCAGTCGGGAACCGGCATCACCCTGACCGCCACGGCCGGCGATGTGGATACCGGCAGCAGCGGCAGCACTTCGGTATTTATCAATGAGATTCACTATGACAATGCAAGTACGGACCAGGGGGAAGCCATTGAGATTGCCGGTCCGGCCGGTACCGATCTCACCGGATGGCGTATCGTTCTTTATAACGGATATAATGGTGAAGCCTACAATACGACCAGCCTCTCCGGAACCATTGCCGATCTGGGCAGCGGTTATGGTGCGGTTGCCGTAACCTATGCGGCAAACGGCATCCAGAACGGCGCCCCGGACGGGATTGCCCTGGTGGACGACAGCGCTTCCGTGGTCCAGTTTTTAAGCTATGAAGGCAGCTTCACGGCAACGAACGGGCCTGCGTCAGGCATGGCCAGCACCGATATCGGGGTGTCCGAATCCGGCTCCACACCCGTCGGTTATTCCCTGCAACTGGCCGGAACCGGATCGGTATACCAAGATTTTACCTGGCAGGATGCTGCTGATAATTCATTCGGCAGCGTAAACGGCGGCCAGGCCTTCGGCAGCACAACCGGATCCGCCGGGGCGATCACCCAGGTTGAGTTTTTCTTTCGCCATGCCCCGGACGGCCTGGCCTGGGGGGACTGGACATCAATCGGCACAGACAGCTCTGCGGGTGACGGCTGGAACCACTCATTTTCCTACCCCCAAGGACAGGGGTATTATGAATTCCATACCGTTTCGACAGACAGTGACGGAAATGTTGAAGATGCGCCGATCCGGGCAGATGCCGGATTATTGTTTAATCATTCCCCGGAAGAACCCTCTGACCCCGGTATCCCGGACGGGCAGACGGATGTCGCATTGAGCCCGGCATTAAGCGTCACCGTATCTGATTCGGACCTAAGTACCATGGATGTCTCTTTTTATGATGGAAACGGCAACCTGATCGGCAGGGTTGAGGAGGTGCCCTCCGGAGAAACAGCGTCCATTGTTTGGAACGGGCTTTCCGAAAATACCACATATACCTGGTATGCAGTGGTTGATGACGGGATTGATTCCGTCCGGTCCCCGGTGTGGTCATTTACCACCCTTGCGGGGGAACCCGTGCCTGCCGCGGGAATGTACGGACTTGTTTTAAGCACCCTGCTTCTGGCCGGTATCGGTCTGGC
>JAKSBO010000963.1 GCA_022361095.1 Desulfobacterales bacterium
AATTTCTTTAAAAATGATATCCATGTTCTCCAGGCTCAGGGAACCGGGCTCCACACAGATATAGATATCCGTGGAAACGATCACGCCCAGAACAGCCAGGAGGCCGAATGTTGAGGGCGGGGTGTCGATAATAATGATGTCAAAATTGTTTTTGATCTCATCCAGATCCGCTTCAAACTTTCCCAGGGTTGCAAGATCGTATTTGGCCGTATTAAAATTGAATAAGATCATGTTTGAAGGGATGATTTTCAGATTGTCTATCTGGGTATCGCATATTAAATCCGACAGTACTTTCTCCCCTGTCAGGTAATTGTAGAATGATTTTTCAAAATTGTCCCTGCCGCTCATAATTATTGTACCGTTTGCCTGGGGATCAAAGTCAAGAAATAGTACTTTCTTACCCGAGAGCGCCAGGCCTGCAGCCATGTTTGTGGATAATGTGGTTTTACCGACACCCCCTTTGATGTTCATGAAGGTGGCGATCTGTTTTGTTCGGTTGTTTAATAGGGTATCAAGGTCGTGGACTGAATAGTAGCTCTTGTTATTTCTTTTGGTCAGCGAAGGGTATTGCCCTGCGGCAATTCTCTCATAAAGTACAGAAAGTTCTATGTTCAGAATTCTTTTTGTGGTTTCAAGATCTATGATTTTTAGACTCATGCAGGCTCCATCTCTGTGATTCCGGGGGATATTATAAGAAAGTCTGTGTAAGTTACTCCGATTTTTCAAACTTTGTTGTGGGCTGAGCCTGGCAGCTGATATGTCAGGTCAGCCCGTGGCTGTTATATAATAACTTCGTATCGTCTTTGCAAGGCGTCCACAAGGCAAATAACATTACAAAACATTACAAAAGTTCCGCACATGTTGTTTTTTTTCCAGGGCCTTATATATAATAATCAGAATAAAGTCTATGAAAAATATGTTGTAGTAATTTCGCCCATGCACAAGATCTGCAATTAAATGTGCCGGGTACCGGATAGGAACTGCGCTTTTTATGGGTCGACCGGATAAAGAAAATAAATTCCAGCTCGAAAGCCTTGAACCCAGGCTCCTGCTTTCAGGCGATCCCTTGTGGGGGATGGCGCCGTTGGAACAGAATTCAGATCCGGAGCTGTTTGGGGAAAACGCAGCACTTGTGCCAACCCTGGAAGTTTCCATTACCGAATCCTTTTTGGAACAGGATCAAGAAACAGTTGACCCGGTAAATCATTCTTCAAAATCCTTTCAAGGAATGTTCGGCCATCTATCTGTTGAGGCGCCTTTGGACGAGGGAGCAGATGGTATCGAGCACAGCGGCACCCGGTCTGATTATGACATGCCTTCTGATATCGATTCCGGGGAGACCCATATCGCCTATGCCTTTAGCGAGGAAGAGGCCGAAGAACTATTCAAGGGATTGGAACAGTTTTTTATTTTTTTAAACATTAACGGTGTAATGGAAGAGGTCTCTTCTTTGACAGGCGCCTCAGAGGGGATATCTTCCGGCATTCAGCAGATTATAAATGATATGGGGTTGCGGTTAAAAAGCGCCTTATATGAGTATTTTACCGATGGGTTAGATCCCCCGGCGGATTATAGTTCTGCTGATTATATCACCCAGGCGCTTGGGGCTGGAATTCTCATTGACGGGCTTGATTATTCTTTTGTTGTATCCGGCGGTTTCCTTTCGTCAGTCAACAGGGTTCAATTTGATTTAACCCTTAATGCCACCAGTGCGCCGGCGGTTCGGGCCAATCCCTTCTTTGTAAATAATACACAGAATACAGAAGGGTCCGGTACGGTGACTGAAACGGTTAAGCTTGCATTGTCCTTTGGTCTGGATTTGAATCAGTCCGGTAAATTTTTTATTTCCGTCCGCCAGTTTACCGCAGGAATCGGTGACGGTGACGATGCGATCCGGATTGCCCTGGACACCTCTGCCCTGCCAAAATATCCCGCCTCAGATAATTTAGACTTAAATACCCTTTTTCAAACCGATATTAAAAATTATATCCGGATAACCCTGCCGTCTTTTTCAGGGGATATTCACCTGTCCGGTTATACCTTATTATATATGGGCGAATCCGTTATCCTTGAATCGGGTCAGACCCTTTCCGGCAACGGCACCATTTCAGGAGACGTTTTCAACCGCGGTATTGTCAGCCCGGGCAATTCTCCGGGCATTGATGTGATTGCCGGCGACTACACCCAGGCCGGCGGTGAGCTGGTTATTGAGATCGGCGGGCTGACCCCCGGGCCGGGTGACCCGGTTGTGGATGACGGCTACGATCAATTGCAGGTGGGCGGGCTTGCCACCCTGGACGATGTCCTGACCATTTCACTGATCAACGGGTTTACGCCTGAGGTTGGACAGGTCTTCGAGTTTATGACCTTCGGGTCCGTCAACGGTGACTTTTCCGTTTTTTCAGGACTCTGGCTGGGAGACGGTTTGTATTTTAA
>JAKSBO010000416.1 GCA_022361095.1 Desulfobacterales bacterium
ATCACCCGGGAAAATCCTGACCGTTCAAGGAATCTGACCTTTTCCGGGGTCCGGTTATCGGTCTGGGTGCTGGCAAATAGAGGGATGGGGGGCAGATCCATCTCTAAAAGCCCCATATCCTGGATAATCAAGGCATCCACCCCGGCTTGATAGAGTTGTTCAATCAACCCCCTTGCCGGCTCAAGTTCGTGGTCAAAAAGCAGGGTGTTAAACGCCGCATAGACCCGGGCAAAATAGCGGTGGGCATAGGAACACAGCGCCTCAATATCCGCCACACTGTTGCCCGCGGCAGCCCTTGCGCCAAACCGCTCGGGACCGATATACACGGCATCGGCGCCGTGATCAACCGCGGCCTTGCCAAACTCCATATTTTTCGCCGGCGCCAATAGTTCCAGACTGCGCATGTATGCTCCTCATTGTATATTTCAAACTGAGAACAAAACCATTTAATATCTCTTATTGTCAATCCTTTCTTCTTAAAAATCGAACAAAATGTAAAAAAATTACATTCAATTAAATAAAATAATCAACTCAGCATATAAAAAAGTCGCAAAATCATATATAAAGAGGAATGAAAGGAAAAAATAATCATGCCGCAAACAGTTTTAATCGTAGACGATGATGCAAAGCTCATTGATCTTTTAACCGAATACTTCGGGGAGAACGAATTTATAGCCCATGCCGTCATGCTGGGCGCCGACGCCCTTGATGCCGTGCGGGATAACCAGCCGGATATTGTTATTCTGGATATCATGCTGCCGGATACCAATGGTTTGGAGGTACTCAAACAGATCCGGGCCAAACATACCATACCGGTCATCATGCTTACGGCCAAAGGCGATGACACGGACAGAATCGTGGGGCTGGAACTGGGGGCGGACGATTATCTGCCCAAACCCTTTAACCCCAGAGAGCTTCTTGCCAGGATCCGGGCCATTCTCCGCCGTCAGGACAGGGGCCTGCCCGATTCAGACACCGAAATTATCCGGGCCGGGGATATGGAATTGAACCGATCCACACGCACCTTGATTTTTAAGGGTGAAAACGTCCCCCTGTCCACCACGGAATTCAATGTCCTGGAAGTGCTGATGAAACACCCGAATACGGTACTCAGCCGGGAACAGATAACAAACATGGCCCAGGGCCGAAGCTTTATGGCTGATGACCGCAGCGTGGACATTCATGTGTCCAAACTCAGGGGAAAAATCGAAAAAAACCCATCTTCTCCGGTGCGGATCAAAACAATATGGGGCACGGGATACATGTTTATCAATACGGATTCATAATTATAGTATCCAATTCATAGCCAAAGCACCCAACCCATGATAATCAAGCGCCTTTACCTGAAAATTCTTTTCGCGTTTCTGGGTATTCTGTTGATCACCATACTGCTGACCACCGGACTGTTCATGATGACTGCCGGGCGTTCATATAAATCCTGCCTAGAGCGGCAGAATCTGGCCAAGTTTAAAATACTTAAAGTCATGGCGCAAAAGGAGTTGGATCGGCAGAAAAACCTGCCGGCAGAAAAAAACGCCGATTTTATCGCGCTTTTGAATACCTATACACAAATCTTCGGCATTAAACTCTGGCTGACCGAACCCGGTGGCCCTATTATATGGCAGAATTTTGAGGGGCCGGTGAGTTTTCTGTACGGCAAAGACCGCCGGCAGGTCCATCATGACGACGGAATCATAATTTACCATTATGTGCTTCAATGGCAGGAATACTATGCCGTCATACCCATCAAATACAGAAACCAAGGATTACAAATTCACCTTTTTTTAGACAAAGGGAAGGCCAAGCATTATAATACGCTGTTTTTCATTGGACTTTTTGTCATCATTTTAACCGCAACCTTGATGCTTGTCCCTATGATTTCGTACATCACCCGCCGGATAAACCGGCTGAATCAGTCAGCCCTTGAATTTGCCGGAGGGAATCTGTCTGTGCGGACGGATATCAAAGGAGATGATGAAATTGCCAAATTCGGGGATACATTTAACCGGATGGCAGATCGATTGGAGCGGCTGATAATCAACTCAAAAGAATTGACGGCCAACGTATCCCATGAATTACGATCTCCCCTTGCGCGCCTGAGGGTCTCCAAGGAACTGATCATAGATAAACTGGAGCAGCAAGGCATTACGGATGATGCCGTCATTCGGCTGTTGAACAACATAGAATCAGATATCGGGGATCTTGATACCCTGATAGAAGAAGCGCTGGCCCTTTCCAAAATGAACTACCAGGAATCGGCCCTGACACCTGAGACCTTCAGGTTTTCCGAGTTCATCAAATCCATGATGGCCCCATACCACCCCCTGTTGAGCAGTAACAACCTGACCCTTGACCTTGACATTAAGGACTTTGGCAAAGCCCGTCAGGATAAGGCATTGATCAAATCGGTTTTTTCCAATCTCATGGATAATGCCATAAAGTATTCCCCGCCCGGCACCTGTATCCATGTATGTGCCGGAACCGTTTCCCCCAAGGGCCTTGAATTCTCAGTCACCAACACCTGTGCCCCGATGCGTCAAGAGGATCTTGACCGCCTGTTCAATCCGTTTTTCCGTATTGCCGGCCAAAAAGCATCGGGGACAGGACTTGGGCTGGCCATTGCACAACAACAGATCCAGCGCTGCCAGGGCACCATCCGTGCGGAGCATAACGGCCGGGAAATTTGTCTGGCCGTTTATATTCCCTAATAGTAAAAAACCAACAGACGGCTAAGTAAAAAACTTAGCCTGCAAGGCATGGGGGGGGCTGGCCAGTCGTGCCTCTGACCGGCCCCCCATAACACAGTAGACGAAGATTTTTTACGACGCCATTAAAGGATTATATTTAAAATTCGCCTCAAAGGTTCAGCCGCGCCCCAGAGCAACTGATCGCCCACGGAAAATGCGGTGAGAAAATTTTCCCCGATATTCATTTTCCGGATTCTGCCTACGGGCACGCTCAAGGTGCCTGTGACAGACGCAGGCGTCAGATCCCTGATGGAATCCTCCTTATTGTTGGGGATCACCCGGACCCAGTCATTATTGGCCGACATGGCGGCATGAATCTCGTCTAAAGGAACATCCTTTTTCAACTTGATGGTAAAGGCTTGGGAATGGCACCGCATGGCGCCGATGCGGATACACTGGCCGTCAATGGGGATGGGATTGTCCGAGCGGCCTAAAATTTTGTTGGTTTCCACAAACCCTTTCCACTCCTCCCGGGTCTGGCCGTTCTCCATGGCCCGGTCAATCCAGGGAATAAGGCTTGCCCCCAAAGGAACGCCCCAGTTTTCAACAGGATAGGTATCGGAACGCAAGGTGCCGGTAACCTTTTGATCAAGATCAAGAATAGCCGAAGCAGGATCATCCAGAATCGGGGCGGCCTGGTCACCAATGGTTCTCATCTGCGCCACAAGCTCTCTCATGTTTTTGGCACCGGCACCGGAAGCAGCCTGGTAGGTCATGGAGGTCAGCCATTCCACCCAGTCATTTTCAAAAAGCCCGCCCAGGGCCATCAGCATCAAAGATACCGTGCAGTTGCCGCCGATAAAATTCTTAATTCCCTTGGATATGGCCGTTTCAATGACCGGCATGTTGACCGGGTCCAGAACAATAATGCTTTGATCATCCATTCTCAAAGTGGATGCCGCATCAATCCAGTACCCCGCCCAGCCGCGCCCGGCCAGTTTGGGACGCACGGCTTCGGTATAAGACCCGCCCTGGCAGGTGACCACGATATCCATCTCCATCAATGTATCAATATCAAACGCGTCAATGAGTTTTGAAGCCCCCTGCCCCACATCAGGGGCAGCCTGTCCGGCCTGGGACGTGGTGAAAAAAACCGGGGTAAATTTTTGAAAATCATTCTGTGCAGACATTCTTTCCATGAGCACGGAACCCACCATGCCCCGCCAACCGACCATACCGACTTTTTTCATCTTCCCTTATCCTTTCTGCTGCAAGTATGTAATTTAAAATTTGAGACTTACTGCATAGCCGCTTTTAAAAAAAAAAGCCAGGGTCAGATAAAAAAACCTGTAAAAAAGCCGTAAATCCCCGGGAGCAGGCGCCATAGCCTTTGCTGAGAACAGCAGAATGCCGTGCATATCAGGGCGCCAAAACTTTGTCTTCTTTTTATTTACTCTTTGGAATTATGTGATATAATTTAACTTAAAAAACAGCCATGGGCATACCTTCTCTATCATCATTCACGCTCACAGCCCACAGCAATATTTAAAAAGCTCTGTACAGGTTACGCAGACGTTAATTATAAAATCCCAAGTGTATCCTAAATTTTTTAAGCCCAACTTGTTAAGGTAGGACTATGGTCACAAAAAATCAAGAAATATTCACGCTCGCCCAGAGTCCGGCCCCGGGAACGGCGCGGATTCTATTCTGCGGTGATGTTGTCGTTTTCAAGCTCAACGCAGCCCCCGGCATACCCGGGCGTGCCTTTTTCAGAACCAACCTGGGCAATGCAGACGCGATCCGCAGGGAAATCGTCCGCCGGGTGGAGAAAAACGAAATCAAACTGGGCGAGGCCTGGTATGATCTGCCCATGAAAGAAGAAGGTGACGGTAATTTTTCCATCTGCCTGCCCCTGCACCAGACCGGGTCTTTCCAGGGCAAATGTTTTTTTATTCCCCAGGACAGCGATGTCCCGGTATGGCCCGAAGGGGAAAACACCCAACTCTGTGTTGAACCGGCCGGCACCTGCTGTGCAAATATCATCTATAATGCGTTTGTGAGGCAATTTGGCAGCACCAAGGACGCAACGTTCCAGCCCCCAAGCCTGGATACCGTGCTCAACAAACTGGATGACCAGGGATTCACCGTGATTCCGCAATCCGGGAAATTCAGGGATCTGAAGGAACAGTTGAACTTTATCTTTTCCAGGATGGGCTGCCGGGTGCTTCACCTTTTGCCCATTCACCCCACGCCGACCACCTACGCCCGGATGGGGCGCTTCGGCAGCCCCTATGCCGCCCTTGATTTTTCGGATGTTGATCCGGCCCTGGCTAAATTTGACCCGGCAGCCACCCCCCTTGAACAATTCATGGAACTGGTGGATGCCGTGCATGATCACGACGGTTATCTGATCCTTGACATCGCCATTAACCATACCGGCTGGGCTGCCAGTCTTCATGAGTCCCATCCCGAGTGGCTGGACCGGGAGGATGACGGCAAAATCCGTATGCCGGGTGCCTGGGGCGTTGTATGGGCGGACCTGACCAAACTGGATTACCGCCACACGGATCTGTGGCAGTACATGGCGGACATTTTTCTGCTCTGGTGCCGCCGGGGGGCCGACGGCTTCCGATGCGACGCCGGGTACATGATCCCGGAACCGGCCTGGGAATATATTATCGCCAAGGTGAGAATCCAATACCCCAACACGGTTTTTTTCCTTGAAGGGCTGGGAGGGCCGCCGGATTCAACCCGCCACTTGCTCCAGCGGGCAAATTTTAACTGGGCCTATTCCGAACTTTTCCAGGAGTACTCCCTTGAGCAGATATCCGGGTACATCCCCCGGGCCATAGACCTGTCCAATACCTGCGGCCACTTAATCCATTTTGCCGAAACCCATGACAACGACCGCCTGGCCAAGGTGTCCCATACCTACGCAAAAATGCGAACCGGCCTTTGTGCGCTTTTCAGTATCTGCGGGGGATTCGGTTTTGCCAACGGCGTGGAATGGTTTGCCAAGGAAAAAATAAATGTCCACAACTCCCCGGGCCTGAACTGGGGGAATCCCGACAACCAGGTGGATTATATCACCCGGCTTCATCTTCTGTTGCGGGAACACCCGGCTTTTTTCAGTCAGGCGCAATTGAGCCTCATCCATGACAAAGAGAGCCAGGCCCCGGTACTGCTGAGATTTAACCCCCATCACAATGCCCGGATACTGGTGCTGATAAACCTGGACTGCGACAGTCAGGCCATGGCGGTGTGGCCGGCCGGGGCGGAAGGCAGTGCCGCCTTTCCCTGGACAGACCTGATTTCAGGTGACACGGTTCAGGCGGAGAACAGACAAAAAAAATACCGTATACTTTTAAATCCGGGCCAGGTGCTGGCCCTAAGCCCTCAAAAAGATGAGTTAGCGCTGCTTGACTCCCAGCCGGCAGGCAACCTGTCCATGCCGGGCAGAGTTCTGATGCAGAAACGGAGGGCGCTGGCCCTTGAGGTGATTACTGCCGTAAAAGGCCACATGGACATATCCGGCCTGGATGTGGACCAGGCCGCCATGGATCTGGCACAAAATCCTGAAACCTTTATCCGGGAGCTCTATCCGGACAAGCTGTTCAGCCGGACGATCCTGTTTGATGCCCACAAGGATATCAACCGCAGAATAATGGTTCCCCCGGGGTTTTTCCTGCTGGTCCGGTGCAACAAGCATTTCAGGGCTCAGCTTGGGGAAGAAGGGCCTGACAAAATGTGCCTGGGATTTTGTGAGAGCCTGCCTGTAGAAGGTGATGCCGCGTACCAGGCTCTTTTCCTGCCCCAGGAAATAAAAGAGAACCACAAGGACTGCCTGCTCCAACTGCGCATATCCGGCCCGGAAGGCACCAAAAAAATCAACGGCAATATCAGATATCTCCCCCCCTTTGAAGCCCTGAATCTGCGGCTCTCTTTTATCCGAAGGGAGATTGTCGCAGACCCGTCCATCAAACAGCTCTCCACAACCTGCCTGGGTGCCATGATGCGGTCAGGGGCCGGCTTCAGCCACTTAGAGAGCCGTTACGATGCCCTGCTGGGGGCCAATCTGAACCCTGCCCTGCCCGAAAACCGATGGATGCTTTTGTCCCGATTCAGAATCTGGGGCGTATTCCAGGGCTATTCCAGGGAACTTGGACCCGACTGCCTGGATGCGTTCTGGGCCTCCCATGACCGTGGCGGAAAATGGCGGTTCACAATCCCCTCATCCGAAGGCAGATATTATGTCATTGATCTGTTCCTGGAGATCGACCGGAAAGCCAACCTGGTAACCCTGACGCTGCACCGGGAGACGGCTCCGGCGGAAAACCCCCGGCGGCTTCAGCCCCAGCGCGATGTGACGCTCATCATCCGGCCCGATATTGAAGACAGAA
>JAKSBO010000499.1 GCA_022361095.1 Desulfobacterales bacterium
TATTTAAAATATCATAAAAATCTCCGCCGGCCTCTTCCAGGGGCAGGTAAAACGCACTGAACCGGGCATCCGGAAAGTCATCAGGCCTTGGCAACAAGGCATTTTGGGCCTCAGTTACCTGGCGCAGCTTTCTGGCCTGATCCTGCACCAAGGAGTTGGTGGCAATGGAAAGTTTAAGGTGAATACGTACCCGGGCCAGGACTTCCTGGGCATGAAAGGGCTTGACGATATAATCCACCGCCCCGAGCTCAAATCCCTTTAATTTGACATCCACCTTGGAAACACCCGTCAAAAAAATCACTGGGATGCTGACGGTGGCCATATCATTCTTAAGCTTCTGAATCACCTCAAATCCGTCTTCACCCGGCATTTCAATGTCAAGTAAAATAAGGTCGGGATGTTCTTGGGCTGCGGTATGCCTTGCCTCAGGGCCATTGTTCGCCAAAAGGACGACATAGCCCTCCTTAGTCAGCACTTTTTCAATAAGTTTAAGGTTCACCTGGTTGTCGTCAACCACAAGTATGGAATATGCGTCGGCCATATCACGTTCCTGAAAGACTGCTTTCAAGTGTTTCCCAAAGTCCCTGCATTTTTAAAATAAAAGTCTCCAAACCGTCAAACTTTCCGTCCCGTGCAAGGGTCTCCAACTCCCCAGCCAGTTGAGACAGTTTTTCAAATCCCAGATTCCCGGAAGCACCCTTTATGGAATGAGCGGCAAAACTTATGGATTCTGGATCACTATCCCGGATACCGCGGCGGATTTTTTCAAGATCAGATGCCAGGGTGTCGGCCAGAAGGCGTCCAAGTGTTTCGGCTTCATTTTTATCAACGTTCAGGAATGATGCTATATTACGAAAATCCATGGAATTACCTGTAATATAATTACAATAGAAGAAAAAACGAACAGCATAAAAAATTATAAGAGATCTCAACATCCTTGTAAAGAATTAACAAACTCTGCTTAGCAACTTGGGACTATCGCCCAACAACACAACTTATAAGTGCTGATAAAAAAGAGCAATATACAGGTTAACCCATGGCCGGAATCACAATTGCATGCGTTACTCACAGCAATTGTGCCGTTTGCCGCATATCCATGACAAGGGTTGTGTGGCCGTTAATATTCATGGTCCCTTTAATTCCGGGCAGATCAAAATTACCGTCATCAACGTTTAAATGCACGTCCAGAATATCCACCGGCGGGGAGACAATTAATCCAAACGTCCTGCCGTCAACGTTAAAAACAATAACCTCCCGGTACTCTTTTTCAGGCAGGGTGCCCGCATTTACAATTTCAGAAATTTCATAAAGCCTGAGCACGTTTCCCCGATATTGAATAATGCGCTTATCTTCGATTTTTTCAATATCAGCGGTTTTAAATCGTTCAATCCGCTGAACATGTTTAAAAGATGCCGCAAAATACTCTGTTTCCATATTTTTAAACATGACCAAAGATTCTTTTTTACCCTCAAGGCCCGGGTCCGCTTCCAATTTTTTTGAAAGCCGGCGTGATTCCGGTGCTGTCGCCACCCCAACCATTTGTGCCAGGTTCAAAATATCAAGAATCAGCGAAACCTTTCCATCGCCCATAATTGTTGCCCCGGCATATGCCTTACATGTTTTCAAATGGCGCCCGACCGGTTTGACAACAATTTCTTCGGAATCATAAAATTGTTCTACAACAAGTCCGTACTTATAATTTCCTGCAAAAACAATGGCGATATTGGTGACGCCGGTTCGGTTTAAACGCCTGTCCGTTTTGACCCGTTCCTGTGTATTCTCTATTTTTTCAATGCCGATCACACGGCCATCGGCATCATATTTTTTAGAACGGCGGTCAGCCAGATTTTTTCTTCGTTCAGTTTTTCGTTCTCCACTTTCAGGGCAAATGTAACTTTGTTCAACATCAAGCAGGTCTGACAGGTTAAGTAAAGGTAAAAGCTCGCCCCGAAGCCTTATGACGTCTGCCTCCCCAACTTTCTGAATCTTATTTTTGGTATCTGCCGCCTGAATTCTTAGAAGCTCACTTAAATTGGTCTGGGGAACGGCAAATTTTTCGTTTCCAATGGAAATCATCTGACCGGGAATAATCGCCAGGGTTAACGGCAGTTTTATGGTAACAGCACACCCTTTATCTCCAATCGAATCAAGGTCAACGGCACCGCCCAACTCTTCAATGGCGGAACTTATATGTTCCGGAATATCCGTTGCTGATAGGGCAACACGATCTGCAGAAAGGACAATATTAACCTGTCCTGCATCCTGAAACGCCTTCAACAGAATTTTATCGCCATTTGAATTCTCTATTTCGGCACCTGCATCAAATTTGACGAATCTGTCAGCAAGTGCATTTAACGGATTCCGGATGGCGTCAAGAATCGTTCGGTCAAGCATTATCTCTTTACCGGTTTCATCAAGTATCACCCGGTCCCCTAATTTTTGGCAAATGCTTTCAAAAAGGGAGGCGACAGGCTGCATCCGGGTTTGCATGATCGCATTCTGGATCTCTGAAGTGATCAGATCAATACTCTGCCCGGATGTTTCGATCACCGCCGGATCAGAATTGTTAATACCCTGGAGAAGCTGGTTTCGCCCCAGCACAAGTTCCCCGGCCAGGGAAGTCAAAGATTCCAGAATCCGGCGGCTGACCTGAACAGGCGAATTATTATTAATAGGCGTGCTTTCCATTGTTTATCTCCTGGTGTTGCCTGATCGGCACCTGTGGTCCGAATTTCTAATAAGGCCTGCCGCTCAAAAGCATGCAGGCCGGTATCAAATGCCTACAGTTTAAACCTGCTGACCATCTCATTAAGGCTTTCGGACAGTTTGGATAGTTCCAAAGCACTGTCATTTATCTGTACGCTGCCGGCTGTGATCTCCTCAGCAGACTGGCTCACCTGATGAACATCTTCGGTGACCTCTGCAGCTACTGTGGATGTCTGATTGACGTTTTCATTGACTTCCTGAACACCGGTGGCGGCCTGGCTGACATTATTTGAAATTTCCTGGGTTGTGGCAGACTGCTCTTCAATGGCCGTGGCAACCGACGTAACAATGGAATTTATATCATCTATAATTTCAACAATCTCCTTTATCGAACTAACGGATTCCGTGGTTGTTGACTGTACCTCCCCTATTCTCACGCCAATTTCGTCAGTCGCCTGGGCCGTCTGTTTGGCAAGTTCCTTGATTTCACCGGCCACCACAGCAAACCCCTTGCCGGCCTCACCGGCCCTTGCGGCCTCTATGGTTGCATTCAATGCCAGAAGATTTGTCTGCTCGGAAATGTCGGCGATGGTTTCCGTCACCTTGCTGATCTCAGCGGCAGCCCTGCCCAGTGCATCCACTCTTTGGGAAATATGTTCAGCTTTTTCAACAGCCTGGGAAGTTGTATGGCTTCCCTTGGCGGTATTTGATGAAATCTCGTTGATCGTGGCGGTCATCTCTTCCGCAGCAGCAACAATCATCTGCAGATTGGCACTGGTCTGTTCTGTGGCGGCAGCCACACTGTTCATTGCCGTTGCCATCTCTTCTGCAGCCGAGGAAACATTATTGGCATTTTGGGATGACTGTTCAGCTCCGGATGTCACCTCCTGGGATACAGCGGACAACTCCGTGGCAGAAGATGTCAATGTCTGAACGCCCTGGGAAATGTCATTAAACATATGCTTCAAATTGTCTGTCATCTGCTGCATATTGGCATAGACGCCGGTAAGGGTCTTTCCGGTTGTTGGAAACTGATAAGTCAAATCGCCTTGGGCAATCTGATTGGCCACATTGGCAATTTCAGCCGGATCATGCCCCAACAGTGCCATAATACCTTTGACAAACCAGAGCACGGCCACCACCGTCAAAACCAGAAAGATGACGCCGGCGGCAAGAACCATATTCCGGATGGCAACCACAGCCGCTAAGAACTCCGCTTCATTCTGGGTGACCACAAGGCTCCAGCCGGTGGCAGGCACATTGGCGAAACCGGCGATCTTATCGGTTCCTTTGAAACGATATTTTTCAACACCGGCTTCCCCGGCCAACGCCCTTCTGGCAATATCCTCCATTCCTGGAAGTTTGGACATATTGAGATCGAAAATATAATCTTCCACAGGATGTGCGATAAAAAGTCCGTCATTGCCCGTCATAAAAGGATAGCCGGTGGTCCCCATTTTGACCTGGGTGATTTTCTTAGACAAACCCGTCAGCTTTAAAGTTACGCCCAGTATCCCGGCAAAGGAACCGGAATTGTCCTGCAAAGGAACGGCAACCACAACAATAGGCACGCCGCTCGCTTTTGAAATAAGCGGCTCGCTAATGCTGCTTTTTCCCGATTTAGCCTCCTGGAAATACGTCCTGCCTGACAAGTTCATATTTTGCTGCCTGTACTTGCCATATTCGTTGTCAGCGACTACCTGGCCCGACGAATCGGTAACAAAAAAGAAGTCATAATTCTTTCCGATCCTCTTATAGACAGCCGCCAAATATTCGTCTGCAGCGGCCACCGCTTTTTTATCCACCGATTCTTTGGCTATTCCCTTGATAAAAGATTCCGAAGCCATGGCCTCGGCTTTCTCAATTTCCTGCGCCATGGAAAGATCCACCATGGTTGCAAGGTTTTTCGCGGTGAGCTTTGCCTGTCCCTTGGCAAGACTGACCAGTGCAGTGGAAGATTCAAATATTGCAAACATCCCTACAACTACCAGCGGAAGGATTGCCGCGACCACACCACCAATGATTAATTTTGTCTTTAATGTCATTTTCCTCATTCACTTCTCCTCTTTTCTTAGGTCCATCGTATTTTCGCAAGTTTCAATGTATGCCTTTACAATAGGCGAAAGGTATGCCATCAGCCTAAATCGCCATTAAATCCTTATAAAACAGCGTATTACATATTTGCAACACATTCTAACCCTCCTGATTAAACTTAAATTCTTGTAAACGAGAACGATGCGTATTCTTGTTTACAAGAATTTAGATTTCGTCTGCTTTCTTACAAAAAATTAAAACCGTTTTTATATTTTCAATATAAATGTTCTGGGGGAAACAAACGGTCAACACTGCCTGAATCAATTATAAAAGCAATTAAGACTGTAACATTGTGTAATGGTTTACACAAAATTTCAGACAGCGGCGGGTTATCGTCTGTTAAAACAATTTCACCATTTGGAAACGTATTTCTAATTATAGTTTCCAATTGATGCCTGTGTCCATCATTTTTTCCGACATTTAATACTATTTTCTTACTTCAATATCCCCTTTTCGTATCAAATTACATCTGGATAAATGCCCATATTGTGATAAAGCGTCAAAATGTATAGCAAATACATAACATGTATGTATTTTACCGATTAAAAATTATCAAGCTGAACTAAATGACCCGATCAGAAGATGAACAGATCGTTCTTAAAAAATACCAGGGCAGATAGATTAAAAATTATGGGGTTAAAAATAGGGACCGGGCTGAGAAAAGCGTTTAACGATAAAAAACGGGTTGACCTTTATCTTCAAAAAGGGTCTTATCCCGAGTGAATATGTTTTATTTAACCCCATATGATCTAAAGCCGATGAAAAAAAAAGACACCCATCAATTTATCCAGGAATATAAGGGCATTGCAGCCTTTGGCATGGACAGGGCAAGCGATGAGGAGACCATCATGTTCTATCTGCAGAAATTTAGTGAAGACGCCTTTATGAAAACCCTTTTGCCAAGGCTTTCCGACCAGGAACTTGACGAAATTTATAATTGGATCAACACCTACCTGAAAAAACACATCTCCGAGGATGAGTATCACAACCTGTTTTTAAAAGACCGTTAATGCTTTAGACTAAGAACGAGAAAATAGAGCTGCCCCCTGGCCACCATGTGACCGGCAGTGTAATCCGCCCAGTCCCCGGCCCCACAAAACAGGTCCACCCGGCCCGGGCCCTTGATGGCACCGCCGGTATCCTGATTAAGCACGAACAACGACGCCCTGGGCCATGCCTCTTTCGGCTGGCCTAAAGCAGTCGGCAACGCCGTCTGGATAAAGGCCAGTCCGCCTTTGGGAAAAAGCTTGGTATCCGTGGCAATGGAGCGTACAGGCGTCACAGAGACACCGATACAGCCAAAGGGGCCCCCCTTGCCTTCCTTGAAAAACACAAAGCTTTTGTTGGTAAAAAGCACCTCGTCCATGCGGTCCGGGTGGGCTGTGAGCCATTTCCGGATTTCCTGCATGGACATCTTCTCCTTTGGCACCTCATTTTTATCAATGAGATATTTTCCCACGGCACTGTATTTGCGGCCATTGACGCCGGCATAGTGAAGACGCACAATCTCACCATGGGGAAGCGCTACCCTGCCAGACCCCTGTATTTCCAGGAAAAACCGGTCAATACGGTTGGCCAGCCAGACCACGGGCGGGGCTTTTTGTGAAAAATCAGATTGACGGTTGATCTGCTCCCGGGTGTAGTAGGGTCGCACCCTGCGGGATTTCGGATCAACCCGGGCCATGAGCCGTTTGTGCCCTTTATACGCACCGGAAAATTCAGACAGATCGACCTGGAACAGATCATGGGGCATGGTGTAGACCGGCCATGGAAACTCCGGCCCCGGAGTGCGGCTGCCCGGATAGGTGGGTTCAAAATAACCGGTGAAGAGCACATCTTTATTAGATCCGCCCACACTCTTGTACACCGTATACCTTTCCCTGATAAACCGGTTCAGAGTTTTGGCCGACGGCTTGGAATCAAGAAACGTCTTAAACGTCTCAAGGGATAAAATCATATGTGAGGCGGTGTAGATGTCCTGGCCATAGGCATAGGTCCGGGTGGCCGGCACCCGTTTAAAATAGACAAGGCTCTGGTCAATGGATGCCCCAAGATCCTGCAAAAAGAATGCGTCCGTAAATTCGGGCAGGTCCGGCTTGGGCACCTTCACCAGCGGATGCACCCGGAGAGGTTCCGCCTTTTTCTGATTCCGGCATGCCAAAGGTCCGGCAAGCAGCAGTACCAGCAACAGATAAAACAGGACAGGTCTTTGCACAAGTCTATTCATTGATCTCATCTTCCGAACGCGCCTCATTCATCTGCTTAATAACGGCGGCAGTTTCAGGTACAGGTTCACACACCGGCAGACCGGCGCTGGAAACCCCTAAATTTTCAAATTTACGGGCCGACACCAGCACCCGTTTTTCCATGGCGCCCACGGTGCGGTTAAACGTTGCGGCAGTACGCCCAATATCTTTTCCCAGACGATTCATGTGGCCGGCCATGGTGGAGAGCCGTTCAAACAGTTCCTTACCTAACTCCCGGATCGCCCGGGCATTTTCATAGCCTGCCTGTTGCATCCACACATAGGCCACGGTTTTAAGCAAAGCGATCAGGGTGGTTGGCGTGGCCAGGATTACGCCGTTGGCCACGCCCTTTTCAATGAGATCAGGCCGGGCGGCCAGGGCAGCCGAAAAAAAATTTTCCCCGGGAATAAACAGGACCACAAACTCAGGGCTTGGATTGAAGGCCGCGGCATATTTTTTTGATCCCAACTGGACAATGTGGGCCATGACCTGGCGGGCATGATCATCAAGCCTCTCTTTCCGTCTTTGTTCGTCCGTTGTCTCCAGGGCATCCAGATACGCCATGAGCGGTACTTTGGCATCCACCACCACCTGGCGGTTGCCGGGCAGTTTTACCACCATATCCGGCCGAAGCGCCCCCTTACCGGATGTCTGCACCGCCTGCTCAATAAAGTCGCAATGGTCAACCATACCGGCCAGTTCCACGGCACGCTTCAAGGTGATCTCCCCCCATCTGCCCCGGACATGGGGTACCCGAAGCGCCTTGACCAGATTATCCGTTTCTTTGGCAAGCTGGTGCTGGGTTTTTGCCATATCCGACAAATACTGGCTGATGGCGCCAAAGGCCTGGCTTCGATCCTTTTCCATGGTCCCGAGGCGCTGTTCATAACGGTCCAGCATACGGTGCACCGGATCAACGGCCCGGGTAAAGGCCTCCTCTTTATTTTTAAAATCCTGATGGGCTTGCCGGACATACCCATTGAAATGGGACTGGGCCATGTCCATGAATTGCCGGGAATTTTCATAAAGTGCCTTATCGGACAACGCCTTGAACCGGCCTGAAAAAAAATGCATGACCAGTTTAACAAGGATCAGGGCCGTTACCAGGCCAATGACAAACCCGGCCCCTAAAAATGCCAGATTATCCGTGCTCATGTGGGCAAGCCCGGTCATAAGGATGTTTCAGGTGATGTGTATGTACCGCTTTTTCCGCCGGATTTAAAGGCCAGATGAATATTGGAAATCTCCATGCCTTTATCATAGGCTTTGCACATATCATAAATGGTCAGGGCCGCAACACTGACTGCGGTCATGGCTTCCATCTCCACCCCGGTCTTTTCGGTCAGCGACACTTCGGCCTCAATGTGAATACAGCTCTTCTCCTTATCTTCGGAAAAATCCACCCGGGCATGGGTGATGTTCAGCGGATGGCACATGGGAATCAGGGACCAGGTCTGCTTGGCCGCCATAACCCCTGCAATGCGTGCTGTTTCCAGCACATTTCCTTTTTTTACTTTTTCATCAACAATGGCTGTCAAGGTCTCCAGGGACATGAAAACAGTCCCCTTTGCCACGGCAACCCGTTTTGTGGGTGACTTTTGCCCCACATCCACCATCCTGACACGGCCCTGGCCGTCAACATGGGTAAATTCGTTCACTTCAACTCCTTTAAAGATGCAGCAAAATCAGGCAAACACCTGGGTTTTGGCCGTGGCTTCTGTTTTTATCCGGTTCAGGGTAGTGGTTAAGGCGTCAATCACATGTTCCCGGATATCGCCTGCCACGGCCAGAAACATGACATCATCGCCTACCATCAGCGGCGCATCCGAATTGATGTGCACCATAACGTCCACAATGCCGGGCATGGCCCGGGCATGGTCTAAAATCTCACTCAATTTCTCCTGGTTTACGGTGATGGTCAGGCCTGTAACGGCCCTGCCGTCCCGGGAGCTGTCCCGGACCACCCCGTTATGGTAAAGTACCATCCCGGCTTTGGAAAAATCGGGGTGGTTTTTCATTTCGTTTATCATTGCAGGTAAATCCATGGGCCCTCCTTCTAATGATTATTCATACAAAACTGCCGCAAGGCCAATTATATATCTTCTCTTTGCCCCCGTCCATCTCCCCAACCGGACTCCCGGGCCATCCCCCTGGCAGTTTCAAGGTCGGCAGGCGTATTCACGTTAAACTTAAACCGCAGATCCGGGTCCAGGGTTTCAAGGGTTTGGGGCGGAATCTGCTTGACCCTTTCGGGCTTAAAAAATTTTTTAACCATAAATACGTTTTTGGCAAGCGTAGCCTCAATTCTTGGCAGGCAGGATTTATGATACAAAGCGGACAACGGTTCCATTCCCTCCCAGGTCCGGGGGATGATCACCTGTTTGCCGGGACTCCGTTGCCCAACAAGGTACCGGATGACCTTTTCATTGATAAACGGAACGTCACAGGCCGATACATAGCTCCAGTCAAATCCGGCATGGAACAGACCGGCATGAAGCCCGGCCAGAGAACATTGGGATGGATCAATATCCGTTACAACCAGACTGTCGATATCCAAAAAAAGAGCCGGCTCATTCACCACCAGGATCACTTCCTTAAACATCCTGGAGAACAGGGTATAAACCTTATCCAGCATGGTATTTGCGCCAACGGTATGAAATGCTTTATTTGTGCCGGGGAACCGGATGTTGCGGCCGCCGGCCAGGATCACCCCTGTGCAGTCTATTTTTTCCAATGCGTTAAATGCCTTCTACTTCAAAGATTTTCTAATTGGTATGTTATTTTACGGAATTCTATGCTGTTGTCCTCTCTCTACTTGATGATTATATGAACACGGATAAGAAATCAAGGTGTTGCCGTGCTAAAAAAAAGATGGTAGAAAAAACTTTTAGGGCATACCCGAACAGTAAAAAGGCTTACCATGACAAAAAAAAAGAGCATTCTCAATGATCAGGATTATAAACGGATCATCACCCGCATTGCCTACGAAATCATTGAGAAGCATAAAGGTGTAAAAAATTTGGCCCTGGTGGGGATTCAAACCCGGGGGGACTTTCTTGCAAAACGTCTGGCAGAACAGATAGAAAACATTGAAGGCACAACCCTGCCTGTGGGCTCCATGGACATCAACATGTACCGGGACGACTGGACAAAAATCAGCCA
>JAKSBO010001097.1 GCA_022361095.1 Desulfobacterales bacterium
TCCCGGAACAAATTTTGTTTAATTCGGATCGGCATTTATATTGTGCTGTCCTTTGATAAAGTTTCAGGGAATACATCCGGGACCCGCACCTGCATGAGTTCATTTCCGCAAAACGGGCAGAACAGGCTGGCAACATTATTTTCGTCCATGATGTATTCTGATTTAAATGTCATTTCAAAGGAATTTGTCCCTGGGAACGAACAATTATGATTAACGCAAATAAAAGATAAATCCATAATACCCTCCTTTTCTTGACTTTCTTATAGGTACATTTTATACCTTATCGACATTTAATCCATGGTTCAAGAATAAAAAATTCAGGGCTGTATAGATGGACAGCAAAAAAAATCCCAAAATTGTTTTAATTGTTGGCAAATCCAATTCCGGAAAAACCACGTTGATGGAAAAGCTTATCAGAGAGCTGAGCGCTCGTGGAATTCGTGTGGGGTCGGTAAAACATACCCATGAGACATTTACTTTTGACAAAACGGGAAAGGACAGTTGGCGCCATAAGAATGCCGGCGCGGTTGCCTCCCTTGTTGTGACGGATACAAAAATAGCCCTGGTCAAAGAGGATACCCGTCCGGCCGAAGAGAAATTTTTCAGCTACCTGGGTGACGCGGACCTTATTCTTGGTGAAGGATTCAAGACCTTTTGCCTGCCCAAGATTGAGATTTTCAGAAAAGAGAGCCCCCATGAGGCCCCCATGTGCCTTGGGGATCCCAATCTGGTTGCGTTTGTGACGGATACCGATATCCGGCCCAAAGAAAAGCCGAGTTTCGGGCTAGAGGATACACAAGCACTTGCCGATCTGGTTGAGGAGCATTTTTTGGTTTCATTATCCGGCCGGGGAGCTTAATGGATGAAAATCCACCAAATGCTGGTGTTGGGAATCGTTGTGCTGGGCATGGTCCTGTTTACGGAAAACAACGCCTTTCCCGATGGCCGTCAAACCCTTGAAAACGGACACATAGACTGGACAACCGGCCTTGTAACGGCCACAGGCCATGCCGCTGCCGAGATCAATACCGAAGGCAGGGCTGTGGGCATGCCCGGGTCCGCAAGGACTTGTGCCACCCGGAATCTGATTGCCATTTTCAAACAGATGAAGATTTCAGGGGATCTTACGGTTGGGGAATACGCATCAACCCATGATACCATTCTTGCCGGCCTTGAAAAGGTTGCCCAGGATGCCCGGGTTCGCCGCCAAATGTATACGTCTGCCATGGATGTAACCGTTTGGGTG
Source organism: Desulfobacterales bacterium (assembly GCA_022361095.1). GTDB lineage: Bacteria > Desulfobacterota > Desulfobacteria > Desulfobacterales > Desulfobacteraceae > Desulfobacter. The sequence continues at coordinate 1,247 of JAKSBO010001097.1, forward strand.
ACGGCTTCATTCTATGGCGGGTTTCTTCAACTGGTACTCCCGGACCACATCCGGGAGATTCCTAAAATTAACGAATTAAAGCAGGGCCGGGGTGAACCGGCTAAAAAAAAGATAACTTCCGCAGATGCCGGCACCCAGCCATATACCGGACTGATTGTGGATGCAAGACGGTTAAATGTTGCCCCCGTACTTTATCCCACCATTATCAATGAACAGGGCAGGGAAATCTATTCCTCGGTCTTTATAAGCCGGGAATTTGCCGTTCAGAACGGGGTTTGTGCCTATTCATGGGACATGGACCAGGCACTTGCGTCCGACAGGGCCGGTTCAAACCCTTTGGTGATCAAGGCGTTAAGAAAAACAGGGGATAAAACCGGTGCCATTGTGATGAGTATGGCCGATGCCAAAATCCTGGACCGGACAACCGAACGCCACACCTTCTTAAAGAAGTGCAAAGTCATTGTTGTGGTAAAGCGGCCGGTGCCCAAATAGAATCAGGCCGTCTTGATGACGGCATTGTCAATCAGTCTTGATTTTCCCACCTGAACGGCCATGGCAACAAGGGTTTCTGCCTGGACCGTCTCCACAGGTTCAAGGGTCTTGGGATCGCACAGTTCAATATAGTCCACCCGGGTCTGGTCAAATGAAAGAATCAAGGCTTTGGCCTCGCGGGCAAGATCCGGAACCGACCGGACACCCTGGGCAACTTTTTGTTTTAAAAGCTGGATGGCCTGGGAAAGGCAGACGGCGGACGCACGCTGCGCCGGGGTAAGATAGGCATTTCTGGAGCTCATGGCCAACCCGTCTTTCTCCCTGATGATCTCCCCGCCGATGATTTTGATATTAAAATCCAGGTCTTTGACCATCTGTCTGATGATGGCAAGCTGCTGGAAGTCTTTTTTCCCGAAAACCGCCACATCAGGCATGACAATGTTAAAAAGTTTGGTGACAACCGTGGCCACCCCGCCGAAATGGACCGGGCGTGAGCGGCCGCACAGGTATTGGGGAAGAAGGTCCAAAGAGACATGGGTCTGGTAGCCGGGCCCGTACATTTCGGTTTTATCCGGAAGGAAAACCGCTGTCACACCGGCCTGCTGCGCCAGGTTCAGATCATTTTGGATATTGCTGGGATAGGCGTCCAGGTCTTCATTGGGTCCGAACTGGGTGGGATTGACAAAGATGCTGAGCACCAGTTCATCACCCAGCGGCTTGCCGATGTCAAGCAGCGAAACATGCCCCTTGTGGAGGTATCCCATGGTGGGTACAAAACTGATGGTTTTTCCCTGTTTTTTTTTCCGCGCAGACCAGGCCTGCATATCTGCTTTTGTCTTCAGAATATCCATTATCCGTCCAGTTCCTCTCTTACGGCAATCCCCACATCCAAGATGGTATAAGGCTTTTTAACAAAGGTTCCTGCGCCCATAGACTGGGCTTTTAATACATCTTCTGATTCCGAATGTCCACTTGCAAGAATGGCTTTTTGGCCGGGTCTGATTTTTTTTATGCGTTTGAAGGTCTCAAGTCCGGAGATGGACGGGGCCATGACCATGTCTAAAATCAACAGGTCCACAGGGGTCTGCCGGATGAAATCCAGGGCACGAAGGCCGTCGGCAACGCTGTAAACTTTGTACCCTAAATGTTTAAGGATGGTTTCTGCAACTTTCCGCTGACTTGCCAGGTCATCCACGACCAGAAGGGTCTCCCCGTTTCCTTTGATCTCCTCAATGGAAGCGGGTTGGCTTGCCATGGGCAGCTCCGAGCGAAGGACCGGAAACAGCAGGGTGAATTTTGTACCGTTGTGGCCGGATGTTACAAAGATTTTTCCCCGGTGGTTGATCACTGTCTCTTTTACTAGGGTCAGGCCAAGGCCGGTGCCGGATCCGGACATCTTTTTCTTGGTGAAAAAGGGATCAAATATTTTATCCAGGCAATCTTCAGGGATGCCTTTGCCGGCGTCCAGGATTTCTACTTTCACATATTCGCCGGGAGACAGATTGTATTCCGTGTCTTGGTCTTTTTTGTTGTCCACATAATAGTTGGCCGTTGAAAGCACGATTGCGGCGTTGTCCGGGCCTGCTGCTGATGCCGTCTCTTCAAGTGCATTGATCAGAAGATTCATAATGCTTTTCTCAATATGTATATAGGAGCCGGATATGGTTAACAGTTCCGGTTCAAGAAACATGTCAATGCCTATTGTCCCGTAGGCGTCTTTTATTTGTTTAAATTCGGGCCCGGCCATGAACCGCTCAATCACCGTATTGATGTTCAGCACCTGGGACTCTTCCCTGATATTCTTGGAAATGGTTAACAGGTCATTGACTACGGCAGAGGCGTTCCGGCCGGATTCCTTTATGATGGTGAGGCTTTCCCGGACTTTGGGTGCCAGGTTTTCATCGAGAAGAAGTATTTCAGGATAGGTGGCAATGCCTGACAGGATGTTGTTTAAATCATGGGCAACACTGCCGGCAATGCGCCCGAGGTTTTCTAATCTTTTTGAACCGTTAAGTTCTTTTACAGTGGCCTGCAGCTTTTTTTGATCTGAAATATCCCGTATGATGCCGTGAAATGTATCCTGCCCTGATCCATGGATCGGCTTTGCCTCAATTTGTACAGGCAGTGTCGAATTTTGACCGTTGGAAATCAGACACTCCATGGAGAAGGGCTGGTTTTCACGAATACGGGCATTAAATTGATGCTTTGCATCTTCGGGTAAAATCAATGTCAATGGTTTATTTAACAGCGCTGCGGCGTTGTTCCCGGATATATGTTCCGGATTTCCAAAAATGACCGTAATGTTCAGCCGGGAATCCATGGCCCACAGAAAATCCTTTGAATTAGACAAGATTACCCAGGTCTCTTTAATCAATAATATCATGCTTTTAATCCATGAAAGCAGCAGGATGATAAATGATCCGTTGATCATGAAAAAAATCAGGCATAGGGGTTTGCCCGTCAAAGCGGGTAAAAAGAAGATCAACAGGGCAAAAGCGATAAACAGTAAAGCCCAGATCCGCAGGAGCCCGGTGATTTTACGTGATAGTTCCATGTATCTGGGGAAATAGAGAAGCGTATTCTTTTTTTCAGAAAACGGCATTAATTCGATCCTGTTTTACTATAAGTATATTGTTAGAGGTTGTTGACGTAAGCTAATAGATAACTTGAAAATGCGATGGATGACAAGTAAA
>JAKSBO010000011.1 GCA_022361095.1 Desulfobacterales bacterium
AAGCCTACCGAAAAATGGCTGGAGCAGGCCGCTTCCCTGCTCGTCCATGACTATACTTCTGGTAATCCCCCTATTAATTGTTCGGATTATGTGGTCAAAAATTATGCACTCCAGGCCATAGCCGATTACATGGTGGATGAGCGTAACAGTCGTCTGGGATATGATACCAAAATTCAGATTCCAACGATCCTGAACCATATTCTTTCCATTTCGAAAACCCGGGAAGAGGGTTCCTGGGCAAGGGGGGTCCTTTTTTTTACGGATCCGGTCAATATAGAATCCATTGATTTTCTGACCATGTTTCGGCATAACGAACGGCCGGTAATTTCCAATATCAAGCACATCAGAAAACTTTTGGTCAGCGTGGAGCGGTCAAATCGTAAACTGGTTTCCGACGGCGATTATGTTGTTGGGATCACATTGGCCCGTGCCCCTGAATTTGCCATTATCGCCGATTTCCGGGGCGATCACGGCTTTTTGAGTCTGGGTACCCAGAAACTCGCCTCATTTTGTGACGGTAATTTTTATTCAACCACAAGAGAAAATAAACTGGTGGAGTTGGAAGAACTGCTTTTGGATTCACAGCTTGACATTGAAGCGGCGGGGTCCTTATTCAGTGCTGTTTCCGGATTGATACACAAGGCGGGACATTCACATTACGGAAGTACCGTGGTCATTGATATGAACGATGAACCCCTGGTGCTGTCCGGTCATGTCCTGGATCCACCGCTGTGCCTTATGGATTCTGATAATTATGAATTGGCTTCGGCATTCATGCGCATTGACGGTGCCGTTCATATTACACCGGATGCTAAAATCCGCGGATTTGGCTGCCTTTTGGACGGCCAGTCGGTTACCTGGGAAAATATGGCCCGGGGTGCCAGGTACAACTCCGCATTAAGATTTTCCGCCACAACATCAAAAGTCATTGTGGTTGTTGTTTCTGCTGACAGGCCGATTTCAATCATATATAACGGCATTGAATTGAACGGCTTGTCAAGGTGGAAACCCATTTACCAGTACATGCCGGAAATTTTAACCCTTGAACAGCACCTGCGCGGTGTGCAGATATGATGGTTTGTTATGGCTCAATTTGATTTTCAATCACTTTCCGATATGGCCGGCCAGCGTTTGATGCTCGGATTTGACGGCCAGACCCTTAATGATGAATTAAAGCATCTGATCAAAGAATACAGAACCGGGGGCATCATCCTGTTCCGGCCCAATATTGAATCCCCGGATCAGTTGCGCCGCCTGTGCACTGACGCCAGAAATTATGCACTGGATCAAGGTTTGCCGGATCTTTTCGTGGCCGTGGACCAGGAAGGCGGTCAGGTGGCAAGACTGCGTAAACCCTTCACGGAGTTTCCCGGGAACCCCCATATGGCAAACCTTGAAGATGCCCGGGAGTTTGCCCGGATTACAGCGTCCGAGTTGTCTGATATGGGTATAAATATGAATATGGCCCCGGTGATGGATGTGGCCCCGCCCAATGTGGATTCCATAATGAAAGACCGGGTGTTCACCGGAAATGAAAACCGTGTGGCAGAAATGGGCACTGCGGTGATCCGGGGCCTTCAAAAAGGCGGGATCATGGCCGTTGCCAAACATTTTCCCGGTATCGGCAGAACAGTAAAGGATTCCCATTTTTTTCTGCCTGAACTGGAAGCGGAGCCGTCCGATTTAAAACAGACGGATCTGGTCCCTTTTGAAGCGGCGGCAAAAGCCCGGGTATCCGGGATGATGCTCTCCCATATTATGTACACCAGGCTGGACCCGGATTGGCAGGCCAGTTTGTCAAAGACCATTGCATACGATCTGTTAAGAGCGGATATGGGATATCAGGGCCTTGTCATGACGGACGATCTGGATATGAAGGCCATCAGTCATGATATGGAGACCTGTATTTACAGGATTCTGGTTGCGCAGATCGACATCGCGCTCGTATGCCATGCCGGCCCCAATATTGCCGAAGCCAGGGACGCTGTCATGCGATACCTTGAAAAGGACAGTGAATTGTTTGAATCGGGCCGGACCAGTGTTAAACGGATTTTAGCGGCAAAGCAAAAGTTTCTTGTTTGATGTTGTTTTTCTTGCTTATGCGTGAAAACGTATCTGATGCAAGAGCATGGGGCAGATTAAGCCCACGACTAGGTACCAGTAAACCTTACCCGGGAATACACATCATCAGCAAGGCCGCATACCTGGTTATTTCGGATCATTTCCCACCCCCGGGCTGCAATCATGGCCGCATTATCTCCGCACAGGGATAAGGGGGGCGAAAATACGTTTATTTTATGCCGTTCCGCCCTTTTAGAAAGGATGTCAACAAAGGTTTGATTGGCGGAAACCCCGCCTGCAATGCCGATATCGGTACAGTGTTTATCCTGGGCTGCCGCAATCAGTTTGGCGGACAGGACATCAATGACGGCCATTTGAAATCCGGCTGCCACATGGGCAGACTGGGTTTCGTTGATATCCGGGGTCTCGTGCAGGTGCCGGGCCACCGCAGATTTAATTCCGCTGAAACTAAAGTCAAAGTTGCCTTTTTTAAGCATACTTCTGGGAAATTTGATTTGTTCAGGGTCTCCCTTTTTTGCCAGGGCTTCAATGGCAGGGCCCCCCGGATAGCTTAACCCCATCATTTTGGCCACCTTGTCAAAGGCTTCTCCTGCCGCATCATCCCGGGTCTGGCCCATAAGATTGCATACGCCGGGGCCATTTACGTGATAGATATTGGTGTGTCCGCCTGACACCACAAGGGCGATGAATGGAAAGCCGGGGGAGTGATCCAAAAGCTGCAGAGAGCAAATATGTGCCTCAAGATGATTCACGCCGGCCAGGGGCAGATTTCGCGCCCAGGCCAGGGCTTTGGCATAGGAAAACCCCACCAGAAGTGCGCCGATCAGGCCGGGGCCCCGGGTAGCGGCAATACCGTCAATGTCATCCAGGCTGACACCCGCCTGGGCCAGGGCCTGGTCCAGCACGGGGTCTATGGCCTCAATGTGCATACGGGATGCAAGTTCAGGTACGACCCCGCCGTATATGGCATGGGTGGACACCTGGGAGGAGACAACAGATGCGCGGATGCGCACCCCGTCTTCCACGATGGCTGCAGCCGTTTCGTCGCAGGAGGATTCAATCCCGAGAATGAGCATGATTTACTTTCCGCTGGAAGATTGATCAGACGTACTGGGTCCGGGCCTCGTTATTATCCCTTTCCTGTATCTCACCTATAAAATACGCATTTTCATCCATGGCACTTAGCCTGTCCATGACTTCCTGGGCAGCGTTTTCAGGAACCACGACCACCATGCCGATGCCGTTGTTAAAGGTTCTGTGCATGTCATGTTCGGGCACATTACCTTCTTTTTGGATGATGTCGAATATGGGGGGAATCTGCCATGATCCGTTATGGATAATGGCTTTGCATGCCTGGGGAATGACTCTGATGATGTTTTCATCTATGCCGC
>JAKSBO010000242.1 GCA_022361095.1 Desulfobacterales bacterium
CAACAAAGTTTGAAAGATCTGAGTAACTTACACAGACTTTCTTATAACGGCCATGGGCCGACCTGGTCTATCAGCACCCAGGCTCGCCCCACAACAAAACATGAAAGAAACTTAGTAACTTATTGGTTCTTTCATATAAAAAACCCTCTTGGTAAAACAGTCTGGCAAAAGTTGTCTGTCCGGCAACGGTATCAAAGGCTGTCCCGGCCGCGCAAACGCCCCTGGGACAGGCAGTGCAACCGCCGGTCCCGGGACTGAAGACGTTATGGGAACGTCTTGTTCGGGCAGGCGGTTTACAATACGCGGTATGCGTAGTAAACAATCTGTATTTTATCAGAAAAGTCTTTGTTTCCGGGTAGATAAGGTTTGGGCTCGGAAACCAGGACTTCTTCCAGGAGCTTGTCTCTTTTGATGGCTTCGAGTTTTCCGGTAAATTCGTCATCAATCATATCCGTACGATGGGAAAAAATCACCATGCCGCCGGGTTTGGTAATCCGGGCAAACTCGCAAACAACTTCAGGCACATCTTCAATGTAGGTGAGGGTGCCGATGCAGATCAGATTGGCAAAGTGGTTGTCCTCATAACGGAAGGGTTTTTCATGCATGTTGACAATGTGTACATCTTCATACACGCCCTTTTCCTTGGCAACGGCGGCAAAATCGGGGCTTAGGTCAAAACCGACAACGCTTTTAAACCCGGCGGCATTCAATGCTTCGCCGGTCAGGCCGCTGCCGCATCCGGCATCGCATACGGTGCCGTCAACCTGCTTGAATTCATTCAGCAGTGCAGCGGCTTTTTCAGGCGCGTCATAATCCCAGCTTTTTACTGAATCTTCGTAGTCTTTGCCCCAGGTGTTGTAATATTCTTCAACTTCGTTACTTTCCTGGCTACCCTCTGCAAACCATTTGTCATTGCCCAATGTCTCTTTTTGTAATGCCAAGATATTCTCCTTAATTTTGGGTTAGCGGACCGGTTTTTGTCGTTCCATCCGCCGTTATGTCAGATTCGGAATTTAAAAACCCCTTAATAATGGACGCAATTGTAATTTTGATTTTTGCTTAACGGGTTTCAACAGCGCATTAATTACCGTCTATTACTTACCAGGTCAAGGGGAAAATGCATAGAGTTCGATATACATTTTATGTGTTAGGGTTCGTTTAGGATAGCACCATATATATTTATGCGGGATATAAGCGGCGGATGGCGCTGCTCATAAAAAATTAACATTTTATTATAACTTGAGAATTGACTTTAAGTTCGGGGTTTGTGTTTTTGGGGGTGAGGATTAATTGTATCGGGATCGATATATTGAGTTGGAAATAAATATGGGTTAAGGGGCGGTATCATGACCATGTAACCCAAGTTTTGTGCCGCGCCCTTGCCAGACCATGCATTGGTGGGGGTAACATCCAACAATTCCAACAAATAAATTGATTTTTCTCTGATTTTTTGGCATGTTGCTGTCCGCAGAAACAAACGCTAAAACCATTTGAGGTTGGATATAATAATGAACACAAAACGACTGATGCTGGGAAACGAGGCGTTGGCATATGGGTTACTGAAAAATGGCTGCCAGATGGCCTGCGCCTACCCCGGCACCCCTTCTTCGGAAATCCTCTCCGCAGTTGTTTCCCTGACAAAAGAGATGGATCTGGATATTCATGCCCAGTGGGCCGTGAATGAGAAAGTGGCATTTGAAACGGCTTATGCAGGCGCCCAGGCAGGGCTCAGGGCAGCCGTTGCCATGAAACAGGTTGGCTTGAATGTGGCGGCCGACCCCCTGACGAGTTCCGTATATTTAGGTGTAAAGGGCGGTTTCCTGGTGATCAGTGCCGATGATCCCGGCCCCCACTCCTCCCAGACCGAACAGGATTCGCGCCTGATGGCGGTCATGGCCAAGCTCCCGGTGCTGGACCCCGATTCCCCGGCCCAGGCTGCCGAACTTGCCGGTATCGGCTTTGAACTGTCCGAGGCCTTTGAGCTTCCGGTGATGCTGCGGCCCACCACCCGGGTGTGCCACTCCCGGCAGAGCATGGACGTGGAAAAGGTTGACATTGAGTGGCGTGAAGCCGCCTTTGAAAAAAATCCGGGCAGATGGGCGGCAACCCCGAAATTCCGCCTTCAGCTCCATAAGGAACTGGAAGCCAAGCTTGCCAAAATCGCGGACTATGAACCCACCCGTCCCCGATTGGTCTCCGGTACGCCTGAAAAAGGGGGGCAGGCCATTGTCGTTGCCGGTGTGGCTGCGGCCAATGCCAGGGACATTATTAAAGAGAGAGATCTGGATATTCCCGTATACCAGGTGGTTCAACCCTTCCCTTTGCATAAGTCGTTCATCAGGGAAATGGATGCCTATGATGAGATCCTGGTGCTGGAAGAGACCTGGGGCGTTATTGAGATGCAGTTGTCGGATAAAAACCGGGTTAAAGGCAAAAATACGGGATTTATCTCCCCGGCAGGGGAATTGTTGCCCGAAAATGTGGAAGAACGGATCTGCGCCTTTGCCGGGATGGCATATCAGGCGCCCCAGGTCACCGCACTGCCCGGGCGGCGCCCCACCCTGTGCGCAGGCTGCCCCCACCGGGCAAGTTTCTATGCCGTCAAAAAGGTTGCCCCCAAAGGAATTTTTACCAGCGACATCGGATGCTACACATTGGGATGCAATCTGGGGGCCGTGGATACGGTTACCTGCATGGGGGCCGGCATCAGCCAGGCCGCAGGGTTTACCATTGCCTATGCCAAAAACAAAAAGCAACCGCCTGTTTTTTCCACCATCGGCGACTCCACCTTTTTTCATTCCGGTATTACCGGGTTGATCGAAACCGTTACCAAAAAAATCCCTTACGTTCTGGTGATTCTGGACAACCGCACCACGGCCATGACCGGGCACCAGCCGACACCGGCCTCGGGCCGGGACGCCTCGGGCGATCCCTGTGTTGCCGTGAATATCCCTGACATTGTTAAAGGCTGCGGGGTGAATTTCATTAAAACCGCAGACCCGTATGATCTGCCGGGATTTATCGACATTCTCAAAGAGGCAAATGCCTATTGCAAGGAGAACGGACCGGCGGTGGTCATTGCCGAACATCCCTGCCTGCTTGACATGGACAAGGCCGAACTTGCGGCATCCTTTAAAAAGGTCACCGTAAATCAGGATGTCTGTGACGGCTGCGGATATTGCGTAAGCCAGTTTGAATGCCCGGCCCTGGGCATGGACAACGAGACTGAACAGGTCTGCATTGACGCCGGCCTTTGTACCGGGTGCGCGGTCTGTTCATTTGTCTGCCCCAAGAATGCACTTGTACTTGAAAACCAGGAGTAACGATCATGTCAAATAATCATCAGATTATCATTTCAGGTTTGGGCGGCCAGGGCGTGCTTTTTATCACAAAACTGCTGGCCGGGGCTGCCATGGCCGACAACCTTCCTGTGCTCACTTCCGAGACCCATGGTATGGCCCAGCGGGGGGGGAATGTCATCTCCTATCTTAAGATCGGTGATTTTTCAGGGCCGCTGATCCGGCCTGCCACTGCCGATACCCTGATTGCCCTGAAAGCGGAAAGCTTTGCCCACCATTCTTATTTTCTCAAACCCGGCGGCCTGGCCGTGGTAAACAGTCCCGATCCTGTGGAAGACGGCAGGTACCGGGTATTTTCCGGGGACGCCGCTGCCCTGGCCCGGGCGGCCGGCAATGTACGCAGTGAAAACGTTGCCATGCTCGGCTTTTTCCTAGGCGCCATGAAAGATGATGCCAGGCTCTTCAACCCGGACAGCCTTGCCCGCATGATCAATGAGAAGTTCCAGGCAAAACCCGCCGTGGCCCAAAATGTATTAAGCCTGCTTGAGTCAGGCATGCAACTATACCCTGCTAGATGATAAAAAAGGTAAGTTAATGAGTTTTATTCCTTTAGATATAACCGGCGAACAGATTGCGGATATCCAGGCCCGGGGGTTGGAATGGACCGTGTCCCACGCCTATAATAATAGTCCCTATTATCAAAAAAAGCTTGAAGAGGCAGGCTGCAGGCCCCAGGATATTAAAGGCCTCGGTGATCTGGAAAACCTGCCTTTTACGGACAAGCACGACTTTCTTAAGGACTATCCCTTTCCCCTGCGGGCTGTCCCCATGTCCGACATTGTACGCATCCACGGCTCTTCGGGCACCACAGGGAAAAGAAAGATTCTGTGCTACACAAAAGAGGATGTGGACAACTGGGCCAACATCTTTGCCCGGTGTTATGAGCTGGCCGGTGTCGGCAACCGGGACCGGGTTCAGATTGCCGTGGGGTACGGGCTCTGGACGGCAGGTGTCGGGTTTCAAAACGGGTGCGAACGTCTGGGCGCCATGGCCGTGCCTTTGGGACCGGCCAACGTGGATATGCACATTGACATGCTGTTGGATCTTGAATCCACGGTATTCTGCTCCACAGCTTCCATGGCCCTGCTCATGTCCGAAGAGATTGAAGCGCGCAAACTCACGGAAAAAATCAAATTAAGGACCATCATTTTAGGGGCCGAACGCCACAGCGCCTCCATGCGCAAACGGATCCAGGATATCACCGGGGCAGAGCATATCCATGATATTTACGGCATGACCGAGCTTTACGGGCCCGGTACCGGCCTTGACTGTACGGAACACGCAGGCATTCATTACTGGGCCGACCATTTTATCTTTGAGGTGATAGATCCGGTGACCCTGAAACCCGTACCCGCCGGGGAAGAGGGTGAGCTTGTGGTCACCACCCTGAAAAAACAGGGTACCCCGTTAATCCGGTACCGTACCCATGATGTCACCCGGCTGATTCCCGGGGCCTGTGCCTGCGGCAACCCCTTTCCCAGGCATGCCAGAATTTCCGGCCGTACCGATGACATGTTTATTTTCAGGGCCGTAAACATCTATCCCAGCCAGATTGACCATATTTTAGGCGATATTGACGGGGTGGGCAGCGAATATCAGATTCACCTGAACCAGGATGCCGACGGCAGGGATTACATGACCATCCGGGTGGAGCGCACCAATGGCGCCGGCGCAGGAGAGGACAACGGCCTGGCCGGCCAGGTCTCCGGCCGGATCCGTAAAAAACTGCTGGTCAGATCCCGGGTGGAAATTGTGAATTACGGCAATCTGCCCCGGACGGAAAAGAAGAGCAAACGGGTGTTTGACAACCGCCCATCCGAATAACGGCCATGGGCCGGCCCGGCCTGTAGGCACTTAAGGCCCGGCCCACTGCAACACATGAAAGTAATTTTGGAACGTATTGACACTTTCATATAAAAAATCTACTCCCTGCGGGGAAAGACAAAGGAGTTAAAATGAAAAAAGTCTCATTATTTTTTTGTGTTATGGCGGCGGTCGCCCTGGTTTCCGGAATCACCCCTGTAACGGCCCAGGCCAAAAAGGTCAGCTTAAATTATGCAAATTTTCCCCCTGCGCCCACCTTTCCCTGTGTACAGATGGAACGGTGGAAAACCGAAATTGAAAAACGCACGGACGGTGCCGTTAAGATCAATACCTTTCCCGGCGGCACACTTTTGGGGGCCAAGGAGATGATGGACGGGGTTATCAACGGCCAGGCCGACATCGGCTGTATCTGCATGGCTTACCAGCCCGGCCGTTTCACCGTGACCAATGCCACAAGCCTTCCCCTGGAAATTCCCGATGCCAAAACCGGCAGCCTTGTGCTTCTGGATCTGTACAACAAATACCGGCCCAAGGCCTTTGACAAAGTCAAGGTGTTGACCATGTTTGTCACGGCCCCGGCCAACATCATGTCCAAGGCGCCTGTGGCCGAACTTGCCGACCTCAAGGGCCTGGATCTGCGGGCATCCGGCGGTGCGGCCCAGATCCTTAAATCCTGGGGCGCCAACCAGGTGGGCATGCCCATGTCCGATACCCCCGAAGCCCTGCAAAAAGGCGTGATCAAAGGTGTTTTCTCCTCTTTGGAGGTGATGAAGGATCTTAAATTTGCTGAAATCTGCAAATACATCACCATCACCGACACCGTGATCTATCCCTTTGCCGTGATTATGAACAAACGGGCCTGGGATAAGCTGCCCAAC
>JAKSBO010000147.1 GCA_022361095.1 Desulfobacterales bacterium
CTCAGATCTTTCAAACTTTGTTGTGGGCTATGCCTGGCAGATGATATGTCAGGTCGGCCCATGGCCGTTATAAGGAACGACTCTTAAATAGAAATGCCCACCCGGAAATAACTTTTCAGCCAATTTCCGGATGGGCGCTCATTTTTTTATCGAGTCCCTTGGCGCTTAGGTATTAGGACAATGCAGCCAGGGCAGATTCATAATCAGGTTCTTGTTTGATTTCCGGCACAAGTTCAGTATAAACCACCTCGCCGGATGCATTGAGAACAACAACAGCCCGGGCCGTAAGACCGGCCAGCGGCCCGTCCTGGATGGCCTCACCATAGTCAGAGGCGAATTGGGGACTGCGGAAGGCAGAGGCCGTCACAACATTTTCAATGCCTTCGGCAGCGCAGAACCGTTTATGGGCAAAGGGCAGGTCGCCTGAAATACAAAGCACAACCGTATTATCTTTAGCACCCGCTGTTTCATTGAATTTACGAATGGCTGTGGCACAAACGGGGGTATCAAGGCTTGGAAAAATATTGAGTACCACCTGTTTACCGGCAAACGCAGAGAGCTTAACGTCTGACAGATCCTGTCCAACAAGGGTAAAATCCTTTGCTTTTTCACCTGCTTTCGGAAAATCACCAGCCAAAGCTACCGGGTTGCCGCCAAGTGTAATAGATCCCATGAAAGTTCCCCTTTTTTGTTTTCATACGTTTGATTTGAATCGTCGTGTGTCGGTCTGGAAAAAATTATACCCTATAATATCTTCCATGCCTGTATTTTGTAAAGAGTAATGGCTATATCTGATATTTCAAGTTTTCCGATGCCCTAAAAAAAATGTGAACGTCCAAGGCCATGCAACCCTCCCGGCATGGCCATAAAAAATTGAGAGCACGAGATCATCACCTGCACCACTGCCGCTCACATGGAATCCCATCGTTATCCCCATCCATTCTTGTATTTGGACAGTTTCTTAAAAAATAAGTTGCTTCCGCACAGGACGTCATTTGAGAACAATGTGTCCGGCCATCACACCTGAATTGTTGATTCGGCACATTGGGTTTAGAAACACTCAAGATTGCAGGGGCGGAAATGTTTAAACCGGACAAGTTTGAAATTTCGGATGTGACGGACGATATTCCACCATTCATATAAGCAAAACCCGTCATAATTAAAAATCCCAGGATTTGTATTTTGAATGGGCCTTTAGCATCCTGCCAGCGAAAAGCTATATAAATTATAGCTGCCGGGGTAATGAATAAAACAGCGATCCCCCATAGAACGCTTGTCCTGAAAGCGGCAATCAGTAACCTGATCCCACCAATAACAAATAGTCCAAGCCCAACGTAGAATATTATTTCACTCACTTTATGCTCCTTGCCTGCTCCTTTTTTGAGTTCTAATGCCGTTGTATAAAAGTAGTCAAAAGTATGTTGCTGTATGGTACCAATCACCTGCCTGTAAGCGAAAAGGTTTGAGCTGCGGAATCGCTGGCGGCGCGGGCGGCAAAGCCCGGTCTGAGTTTAGCGATTTGTCATAAAATTTATCTATAGAAGGTTATTTAAATTTAGCCCACATTTCAGAACAAATTGTCGAAAATTGTTTTTGGCAGCTCTCGCTTGAAGAAATTTCCGCAAGTTCACCGCAAGATAATAAAGCGTACATATTTGAAAACTTGAGAGTTTGAACCATAAAGTCATTTGAATAGGCATTTCGAATTTCGTTATTATAAATACGTCGTGCCAATTGTGCCGTTCCTGTATGAGTAAGACTATTCAAATTTCTCCAATAACGCTCCTTTGCTTTGATTAAGCCCAAATTTTCAATATTTTCTATGTCTTTAACCAAATCATTGAAAATTTTTTTAAATTTGTCTTTTCTTAGCATTAAAAAATCATTTTCCGTGGCACATTTATAAAACCACAATCCTTTTACATAAGATTCAAATAATGGCCTAACCAAACAGCATGCTGACCCATAGAGCGCCTCCTTGGTTAATACGGCAATACTACGTTGGTATTCAACTACAATATTATGAAATAGTGTAGAAAATAAATGACTATCCTGGTTGGGTATTTGAATACCTTCTAAGCAATCATTTATTTTTCGAGATAATTCAAACGAATCATTTATTACAGTATCCAATGATGTTCCTTTTGGCTTATAATACAAAACTGAGAGGCAGGGGTTTTAAGCCCCAAATGTTTAGATAAAAACTAATTTTTCTTAAACCACATTCTTTTGAAAAGCGGTTCTGTCACCTCGGCCCCACTCAAGCGACTTGTGTGTGCCAGGCACGGCACATGTCCTTAAAAGTGAGGCAAATGTATATAATTCCAGTACATTTGGCATAAAGGGTTCAAGTCTGCTCTTGTCTCATTTAACCCCTTTGAGGATTAAAGAGAAAGGAACCGGTCTGAATCCCCTTTCAAGGAACTCGAATACATTGTGGTTTAAACGTTTTTAATAACTGACTGCGCTTTACATCATATACAAACCTTACAAGTGTGTTATCTTTACCATGATCTATGTTGAATTCGCAGAATAATTTTCCGTTCTCTTCTTTAGGGCATTGTAGACTAATTTTTTGAAATTTTCTCCCGGAGGAAAAAATTTCTGCCAAAAATTCACCAACGGTTGAAAAGGTATGGGATTCGCAGGATTTCAAATCTATTTTCTGTTCAGATGCTTTGAAAAGCGCCACAAGAATCTTTTTTTCAATTTTTGCAGCCTTTTCTCCCACAACGAAGACAGGCTCACTTCTAGGACATCCAACAATCAACATTAAAATCAAACAAGCAAATGTTAACAAACGGGCCAAAACCATATCTCCTTAGAATTATCGTACGTGTGAAATAAATTTGACCAACATGTATAAAACGATGAATTGGTTAATTTGTGACCATTCCACAAATCTATGTGGTCACCGATTCTTCTCTCATGAGACATAAAGAGGTCACGTCTGCTCTTGTCTCATTGAGTATCCCTTTAGCCTGATCAATAAGACTTGACTCCTTTACACGCCCCCTTTAATCGGCCAGCGGCGAGTTAAGCGGCATTTGTATACGCACGTAATTGTTTCCCAAGGTTTATAGCATCTTCGATTTTTTTCAAGAACAGCGGCCCACGCCAAACAACCAGCGTTGTTTGAATACCCTCCAATTCAATTTGAGTTGGTTCAAGGTCCGCTATATTGAATTCCTTTCCTGCTTCACGGAGAAGGTATTGGATAGGCTTGTTGCTATGGGCAAAAATTATCTTCGGTTTTAGCTCGGAAACCAAAATATTGAACACTTGGGGATCTTTATCTTTTTCCCTGAGCTCTGATGCTTTCTTACTGGGTACACAGAAGATGTTTGTTTCCAGGCATTTTACTGGAAATGCACCTTTGACTATCGCCTCAATTCTTGGGCGAACGCCCCTTTTTTTTCGAATGGCAGCATAATCGGTTTCAAATTGCATCCTTTTGAAACCCGTTGAGTCATCCCAATACCTTGCGAAGAAATCATGACCAAGCTCCGTCGCTGAGTTGAAGCCGGCAATGAATATCTCACAATCATAAGGGGAATCACTACAAGTGAAGGGTCTCGCCGTCGGGACAGGCATTACCCCTTGAATGAGCTGTCTAAAATTTTTTAATGGTTGGTCCATTCTGGTCCTTGCCGCTTAATGGCTGACGTTTGGTTGGCATAGCGTAGAGGAGCAGGCCAAACTCGGACTTTAGTGATGGGTTGACGCGGAGTGCGGAACAAGCTCTTGGGTGATGCCCGGCAACCATTCAATATCAGGCCAGTTTTCCTTGATAATTTCCTATTAAGCGGGAAATCGAGAAACGACTCCCTGTTAAATTAATAATGACCTAATCATCTCTCTCAGCGAAAAGCAACAGTCAATTTTATGCCCTGCAAACATAATTGATGAGTTTTCAATCCGCCCATCCCCTGTCATAAAGCTTGGTGCGGTATGAATTCATCTCCTTTCAGGGAGCCTCAAAAAGTCTCAGGGTTCAAGATCAAAGTCAGGAAATAGGCCTCCGTCAACTTTGGGGTTTTTCCCGGAGGATTTGGGCTCAGCCACGATGCTTGGCAGGACAGTAACGGCGGCATCTATGGTCTCCCGGGGCGGGATGTTGTAATCAACCATTATACTTTTCTCATCCTGTTGCTCAACAGATACCGGTATATCGAACACAAGTTCTTTTTCCTGGCCGGTTATTACGGGGAACCCATAACAGGTGTTTTCATACTTGATGGGTTTCCCCTCATCCAGACGTCCCCGGACAAATTCATTGTGAAGATCTATGCGGTGGCGGATGGCAGATGAAAACCGGCCAAGGGAATCCCTGCACTTATCGTAAAAATTTTCCAGAAGAGTCGGGTCAATTTCATACCCTGCACTATTGCGTCCGGCAGCCATGGCTGCAAGGGTTGTGGTGCCCGTGCCCAGGAACGGGTCCAGGACAAGATCCTCTTTAACGGAATACATGTTGATCAGGCGATATGCCAGTTCAAAGGGAAACGCCCCGCTGCGGGTACGGTTCTTTTTCTTTCCCATGGCCTGGCGGGTGCCTTTAAGATCCATCCAGACGTCTGAAAACCACTGGTTGCGCTCTTCCCAGAACAAGGCGCTTTGCCGCCGGTTCTCCTTGGCCCCAGCAGATGTAAATTCGCGTTTCCCCCCTTTTCTCAAGATAAGAATATATTCATGCTCCAGCGTGACATAGGCCCCGGCCGGCAACATGCCCGATCCCATGAATTTGTTGGGGGCATTGGTCTGCTTGCGCCATAAAATACAGGGCAAGGCGGTAAATCCTAATGACTGGGCTGCAGTCAATATCCTGGCGTGGTTGGGATAAAGGGCAAAATGCCCTTTGATGGTGCGTGTGGCATCGCCGATATTGATACAGGCAAACCCGCCGGGTGAAAGCACCCTGAATACCTCTTTCCAGATCCGGTCCAGCACCTGGTGCATCAGTTCGAAGGCAAGTGGGCCGTCCGGTTTCTTAAGGGCCCTGTCAATTTTAGGATTCTGGCGGCTGAAGATTTCATCCCACATGTCAATCATGGGATAGGGCGGCGATGTCACCACAAGATTGACGC
>JAKSBO010000027.1 GCA_022361095.1 Desulfobacterales bacterium
TCCGACGACCGCGGTACCGGGCTTGCCCTGGGTGCCGTGGGGTATGTACACAAACCCCTGGGCCGGGAAAAACTGCTCGATGAAATTAAAAAAATTAACCGGACAATGCCGTCCACCGTTATGCTGGTGGATGATAATGAAACAGAACGTAACCAGGTTGCCCTGTGGCTCACCCGGAAAGGGGTTCAGGTAACGGCGGCAGGCAGCGGAGAGCAATGCCTGGAGCTGCTTGAATCCAACTTGCCCGATATAATGGTCATAGATCTGATGATGCCCGGCATGAACGGTTTTGAACTAATCAAGGCCATCCGGGCCAATCCGGAAACAGCCGGAATCCCTGTTCTGGTATTGACCGCCAAAGAGTTCTCCTCTGAAGAAAAAAAGACCCTGGAGATGAACGCGTCCTCCATTCTGTTGAAAACACCTGAGTGTACAGACCAGTTATTCGAACAGGTCAACACGGTTTTAAAAAACTCAATTGCCCTTCGATTGCCCAGATCAGCAAAGCCCAAACCGCATTCCGGCCGCCCCGTGATATTGATTGTGGAGGATAACCCGGACAATATGACCACCATCAAAGCCATTCTGCCCAAAGAATTTGATGTAAAAGAGGCGGAAGATGGGCACCAGGGGCTGGATATGGCAAGAGCCCTGGCCCCGGATCTCATTTTTCTGGACATGGCTTTGCCGAAAATGGACGGTCTTGACGTTGTCGCGGCTTTAAAGGAGGATGACCTGACAAAAAACATTCCCGTTGTGGCGCTGACGGCCCAGGCCATGCAGGGAGACAAGCAACGAATCCTTGGTGGAGGCTGCGATGATTATATTTCCAAACCCATAAACCCCCAGGCCCTGAGAAAAAAGGTGCGTTTCTGGCTACCGGCAGCAGCACAGGAGGACCAATGACCTGCATACTCACCATCGACGACAACCAGGACAACCTGATAACAATCAGCGCGCTGCTCAAGCAGTTGATCCCCAACAGTGACGTGATCACGGCATCTTCAGGCGAAGAGGGTATTCACAAAGCAATTACAAACCACCCGGATACCATCCTGCTGGATATTCACATGCCGGGCATGGATGGGTTTGAAACCTGCCGTGAATTAAAACATATAGAGGCCACCGCCCACATACCCGTCATCATGCTTACGGCTGTCCGGACAGATTCAAAGAGCCGGGTCCGGGCCCTTGATCTTGGGGCGGATGCCTTTTTAACCAAGCCCATTGATGAAGCGGCACTTGCCGCCCAGGTTCGTGCCATGCTCAGAATAAAGCAGGCCGAAGACCGCCTCAGAAATGAAAAAACGCATCTTGAAGAACTGGTCAAAGAGCGGGTCAGGGATCTCAAGCAAGCCAATGCACGGCTGGTCAGGGAGATGGAAGAGCGAAAGCAGGCTGAACAAGAAAAGAAAAAGTTGGAGCAGCGGCTGATCCATGCCCGCAAACTCGAGTCCGTAGGCAGGCTTGCCGGGGGAATTGCCCATGAATTTAACAATATGCTCAGCATTATTCTGGGGTATTCAGAGATGATGCAAGAGAGTATGACACCCAATAATCCCAATTACACAAGAGTGACGGAGATCAGTGCGGCCGCCAACCGTTCCGCCGGCCTGACAAAGCAGTTGCTCGCCTTTGCCCGCAAGCAGACGGTATGCCCCCGGATTCTGGATTTAAACGAAACGGTCTCCAGGATGATGAATATGCTCCAGCGCTTGCTCAGAGAAGATATCAAGCTCAGTTTTCTGCCGGGAGACACTCCGGAAATGGTCAACATTGATCCGATCCAACTGGATCAAATCCTGATCAATCTTTGTATTAATGCAGGAGATGCCATCAAAGGCACAGGTCAAATCCGTATTGCAACCGGACATGTAACCCTTGAAGAACCGCAATTAGGGGAAGACACCGACCTGTCCGCCGGCCGCTATGTCAAACTGTCAGTCTGTGACAATGGGTGCGGCATGGATAAAAATATCATCCCCAATATTTTTGAGCCTTTTTTTACAACCAAAGAGA
>JAKSBO010000068.1 GCA_022361095.1 Desulfobacterales bacterium
ATCCTCTACGCCCCGGGCAAGGCGGCCAATGCCGGCGGGGTGGCCGTATCCGGGCTGGAGATGTCCCAGAATGCCGTGCGCCGGGCCTGGAGCAGGGAAAAGGTGGACAGGCGGCTGCAAGGCATTATGAAATCCATCCATACAGCCTGCGTGGATGCCTGTGCCGAATACGGCGAGAAAGGCAACTACGTGGCCGGGGCCAACATTGCCGGATTTACCAAAGTGGTTGACGCCATGCTGGATCAGGGTCTTGTATAGCCCTTGAATTCCTGTTATATCCGGAGCATATCGGAATAAGCCGCCTGTGTGTGCTCCGGGCGGCCTGAAAAATCTGGGAGGGGGAATGAGTCACATCGTGGAGCAGCCTGACATTGAGGCCCTGATCCGCCGCAACCGGGAGCTGGAACAACTGGAGCAGGATCACCGGCGCATGGAGCTGGTTTTCAAGCAACAGGCCCACAATCTCCAGGAACGTATGAAGGAGATTAACTGCCTGTACGGTATCTCCAAAATTCTGGAGCAGGCCGGACTGTCCCTGGAAGAGACGTTTCAGCAGGTGGTGAATCTCATTCCCCCCTCCTGGCAGTACCCGGAAATCACATGCGCCCAGTTGCTCATCAACGATCAGAGTTTCCGAACAAAGAATTATAAAAATACCTTCTGGAAACAGCAGGCAAAGATTATTGCCTATGGTGAACCGATCGGCATTCTTACGGTCTGCTACCTTGAAAAGCGGCCCGACATGGACGAGGGGCCCTTTCTGGCAGAAGAACGGTCGCTGATCAATGCTGTGGCAGAGCTTCTCGGCCAGACCAGTAAGCGGAAACAGGCGGAAGCCGAACTGCGGGAATCCCGGCGCAAGCTCAAAGAGCAAAACCAGCAGCTCAAGGAAAAAAATATTGCCCTGCGGGAGGTGATGAGCCAATTGCGGGAGGAAAAAACTGAACTTGAAGAACGGGTCCTGGCCAATGTGGAACATCTGCTGCTGCCCCTGGTCAAAAAAATGGAGGACCGGGGATCAGAGCTGGACAAAGAATATCTAAAGCTGCTGGAAGAGAACATCGCCCAGCTCACTTCTTCATTCGGCTCTAAAATATCCCGGCTTCACCAGCGCCTGACCCCCAGGGAGAACGAAATCTGCAATATGATCCGCGCGGGCTTAAGCTCCAAGGAGATTGGAAATATGCTCAACCTTTCCTACCGCAGCGTGGAAACCTATAGAAACCACATCCGCAAAAAACTGGGCATCACCAATAAAAAGATCAACCTGACATCTTACCTTTCCGGCTTGTAACCCACATGGAGAAACACCATGGTCAACCTGCTCTCCCCTGATATCAGCCGCTCTCCCCATATCATTGACCGCGCCGATGCCCTCAACCTCAACATCAGGATCCTCTACGAAGCGGTTATCGACCTTTCCGCCCAGGGCCTGATCACTGCACATTGCATCAATCTGGCCGCAGGGATACTGCTCAATGATTTAGGGCTGCCCAGCTATTTTTTTGAAAATATCACCAAGGATTCCCTCAAACAGATTCTCTCCTCCATCACCTCCAGCATTGCCGTCCAGGATGACCGGGTGGTCCTGGTGGGCCGGGTGGCCCACATCGATTTTGACCTGGGACAGGGCAGTGAGGTTCAACGGGTCCGTATCGCCACCCGGGACACCCGGGACGCCATGGAAAAATTGATGGAAACCATGATATCCGGACACCGCAGGGAATATTATTACAGCCGGGAAAATGAATACTACACCTATATTTTCCGGCCGGAAACCGTAAACGATTTCACCAAACATGAGTTCAAGGCGTCTGCCTTTCTTTTCAACCTTGCCGGGGATTACACCGCAACCCCCGAACCCACACGCATGCGGTATGAAAAATTTTTAAGGGAGAGCAGGGCATCGGCAAAACCCCTGGTGAAAATCTTCAATCTGCCGGCCACCGCAGAAACCCGGATTATGTTCAATTCAAATTTTGCCACCCCCCAGATCCCCATTTTCCGGCAGTTGCTCAAAGACCACGGCTTTACCCTCATGCGGGCTTATTGGGAGCCTTATTGGAGCGGCTTCAATGTGCCGACATCCATCTGTTCACTTTATCTGCAGGGAGAGATGTCCCAGTCACGGGAACTCAGTTTGATCCGGGACATTCAGGATTTTTTGGCCTTTAATGTGGGGCCTGTCACGGCCCTTTACGTGCAAGGAATGCTGACTTACAAAGAAATGCTTTTTGCCGGCAACGCCATTGACTTTACCCGGGTATTCATTTTTTCGGAAAGCAAGGCCAAAAGCGATCGTGCCATCATGTCCCGCCTGGATGACAGGGCCTGTGAAGAGGCCTTTGCCGACCGGGTTCACAAGGCTGCCCGGACCGCTTTCGATTCCCGGACCATTGAGGCCGTGGCCATGGCCCACCCCGGGCTTCTTAAAAGCTTATATGAATTGTTTTCTCACCGGTTTGACCCGGTACCGGGCCTTGGATCGGCTGATGATCCGGCTGAACAATGCGAGGCGTTTCTCCGGATGTGCCGAACCCGCTTGGCAGAACACCCAACAGCCCTGCAGGTCTTCCGGTTCATGGCAAAATTTGTGACCCACTGTTATAAGACCAATTTTTACACCCCGGACAAACGGGCTTACAGCTTTCGGCTGGAGAGCGGTATTCTGGATCCCCTGGTATACAATCGGCCTGTCTACGGTATTTTTTTCATCAACGGCCACTATGCCTCAGGCGTCCATATGCGGTCCGCCGACATTGCCCGGGGTGGGTTGCGCCTGGTAACAACGGGACCGGCGGCTTATGAAAGGCAGATGGAAAATGCGGCCCGGCTCAGCTTTATCCTGGGGCCCCGGGACCGGCGCCTCAAACACAAGGAAATCTGTGAAGGCGGGGCCTCGGGCGTAATCGTTCCCCACCCGGTCTACGGTGAATATACCAGGGATGCCGTACTGGATTTCACCGAAGGCATTTTGGATCTTACACTTCCCAATGAAACCGTAATAGATTATTACGGGCGGCCTGAAATGCTGTTTTTCGAACCGGACCGGGGCACGGCAGATCTTATGGATACCGTGGCACTCAGAGCAAAGGAGCGGGGATATCCCCACTGGCGGACCATTGCCACGGAAAAAGGCTGCGGCATATTTCACTATAATTACGGTGTGTTGAACAACGGAAAACTGTTCGGGCTGCTGCCGGCCGGGGATGGGCTTGGCGAGCTGCAAGTTAACGGGAAATCCCAGCTGGTCACCCGGGATCCGGAAAAAATCAGAACGAGAATCAGTGGAAAAATAAAAACGTTGGGTATGGGCACCACGGCCATGATGGCCGCCTTACGGACTTTGATCCATCACCATAATGTCCGGGAAAAAGATCTGAACCTGATGGTCATCGGGGGACCCGGCGGCCGGCTGGTGGGCAATGAGCTGCTGTGTTACCAGGGGCGGATTTGTCTGGCTATAGATAATAAGGCCCTGCTTTTTGATCCGGCCGGACTGGACCCTGGTGAACTGGAAAAACTGGCCCTGGGCGCTCGTACCGGGACAGCCGTGGGCGCCTTGGCCTTCCCTTCGGACAAGCTTTCCCCCGAGGGATTCAAGATCCCGGCCACAGCGGCACGCACCTTCCTGGCCGACGGCACCGTGGTTGAAGACAACGCTTTATTCCACAGGGGTTTTCTGCTTAACCCGGAAATGAGGGCGTACATTCGCAAGGCGGGTATTCAGGCCTGTCTGCCCTGCGGCGGATTCAAGGAGGGCGTCACCGGAAGAACCGTCGCCGCCTTTTTGGAAAATTTCAAGGAGCTTGAATTCATCGTGGAAGGCAGTGGTCTCTTTTTTGACAACGCCGCCCGCCGGCATATTGCGGCAAACACCGGCATCCGCCACCTCAAGGAGACCACTGCCAATAAAGGCGGGGCCTTCTCCTCGGTTATGGCTGAAGTGCTTCCGGGTTTCCTTCTCGGGGACCAATACGAGGCTGCACTGATTGAAGATTCCAAGGCGTGCTGTGCCCTGATTCAGGAGGTCATAGGTCTTGTCGAAACCTATGCGGCTTCAGAGACAAAGATGTTAATCCGCCGATGCGACGCAGATCCGGCCATTCCACTGTTTGCCCAATCCGACAAGGCCGGGGAAGAGATTCTGGCGCTTCAGGAAATATTTAGGGCCAGGCTTAACCCCATATTAAAACAAAAAAATCAGGTCTGGAAAATCCTGACTGCCTATATCCCTAAAACTTTGGTCAAACGAATAGGGAAAAAACGGGTCATGGACATCCTGAATACCGATTCCATGGAGGAGTACCGGGACGCCATCATCACCAAACAGTTGGCAGCCACTGCGTTTTACCGTTTCGGTCTGGAATGGGATCATTTTACGGCAGCACTGGAAAAAGACTTTACCGGCACAGTGGCCGATCTGGCTTCCTGCCCCCCTTTTTCCTAGACTACCTGCCGGCCTCTGCCCGGAATGTGATATTGACGGTAGTGGCACTAAATTCTAATCAGGAAGAGATGAGTGTTAATTTTTTATGTATAAGTATATTTTAAAGTAAAGCGATTCTACTTATATGTATAAAAATGGAAAAGCCCAACAACAAAAACTCATTTACCAGGTCTCAAGTAGATATTCACGGAAGGTTCGAAACAGAAACTCTGAATACTGTTGAAAAATTTAAAGAGCTTTCGGCTGATCGAAAAATTGAATTTGTTGAACTGATAAAGCCATTATTGGATAATCGGAATTGATAAATACACACCGTGCATTTCAATTAAGCCCTATTGACATGGTATTAAATATTAGTACTATATAATTATGAAACGGAAACACCGGAAAACGCTTGAACAGATTTTTTCAAGGCCGGTGAGCGGCAGCATCAAGTGGTGGGCCATTGAGTCCCTTTTCAAGGCCCTCGGTGCAAAAATCAGTGAACGGGAAGGCTCCCGGATAGGTGTTGTTCTTTTCGGTGAAATCCAGGTATTTCACAGGCCCCACCCGTCCCCGGATACGGATAAAGGGGCGGTTACAAAAATCCGAAAATGGTTTGAAGAAAATGGAGTGAAACCATGATGAATATATTGAAAATAAAAAACCACAATGCCGTTATCAAATATGACCCCGAATTGGATATGTTCAGGGGTGAATTCCTGGGCCTGAACGGCGGGGCAGACTTTTATGCGGCCGGTATTGAAGGATTAAAAAAAGAGGGAATGATCTCCCTCCAGACATTTCTTGATATGTGTAAGGAAGAAG
>JAKSBO010000598.1 GCA_022361095.1 Desulfobacterales bacterium
CAAGGCCAGATCCAGATCGACGATACCGGGGCCGTTATCTTTTGCACAAATTTCAATGCCTCTTCTGTTGCCGGTTTCAAGCATTTTCATCCGGATGCTCCCATGGTCGGCATAAAAAAAAATATTGGTGGCCAACTCGGAAACCGCCGTGGCCAACGTGTATTGCTTTACCGTGCTGAACCCGGCCGCTTCCGCATGTTCTCGCACGGCCTCGGCCGCTACTATGATATCTTTTTCCTGTCGGATATCAAACCTGACTTCCATCCGGTTACCCCCGGGAATGTTGTGTGTCATTTTTGACGTCCTCCAGCAGTGCCACCCCCTGTTCAATGCCGACAGCCGTAAAAAACGCACCGGGCTCAACCCCCAGGTCAACAAGTGAAATGGCGATCCCGGCACTGATCCCGGTAAACACGGTATGACCGCCGAACAGCCGGACCATCTTTGCCGTATCAAACAATTTCCGGGCCTGGTGGGTGTCGACCAGGGTCACATCGGCAAGATCAATGACCACCCCGTTTAACCGGCTCCGGCCGAATTCTTCTATGATGCCTTGCTGAACCCATTCCACGAATTCATCGTAAAGCTCCGCCCGAATCGTCAGGATCAGGCAGTCCCGGTTCAGGTGCATTCCGGTCCGGCTTTTCATGGGCGGCTTTCTTTTTGAACTGTGTAACCGGTCTTATCAAAGGCCAGCCCCAGCGCATCGGACAATTTCGCCGTGGTGATGGTGTTAGCCAGATCAACCCCCAGGTTCACCAGGGTCATGGCGATTTCAGCCGACATGCCCGATATGATGGTGTCGGCACCGACCAGCTTGGTGGCCTTGCAGATTTTTATCAAATGATTGGCCACGGCACTGTCCACCACCGGAACGCTCAGAATATCCAGGATGATAACCTTTGAGTTCGTGTCAATAATCTTTTCCAGCATTACTTCCATGATTTCCTGGACCCGTTTGGAATCAATGGTGCCGAAAACAGGAAGCAATAAAATGCCGTCCCAGAGAATATTAACCGGTGTGCCCGTTCGCCGTTGGGTATCTTTCGTCATTGCTGTTCTCCTTGTGATCAGGATAAATACGATTAAATACTGTTGGAACGCTTGTCTTTAGCTGTGTAGAAAAAATGAATAGATCGTTTCCGCATACAATTAACGGTCAGGATATGAGACGATGCCGAAGGTTTGTATACTGTCTGATATTACCAGTATGTTATCCCGCTGTAAAGCAATCATGAATTTCAACTTGTGCGGTATGTTTTCCATAAAGGGTTAGGGATGTATTTTCTCTTTGAGGGGGCCTCTAGTACTTAGCGGTGGCCTTAAGATGATTTTCATATGGTCCCCGGATTTTTTCCGGAAGACCTGGGGGATTTCCCCTGCGGAGGTGAGATCATCAAAAAAACCTTGTTTTATCTCCGTTTTTGGAGTAGGGGATGAATGGTTTCCGACTCACGGTCAAATTAAAATTATCCGGTATATAGGCTGAGTTCAACGCGCTTTGCCGGGGGCATTTCCACCTGCCCGCCGGCGCAGAAAAAAAGCTTAAGATACGGGTCTGTATGGGAGGTTGTATTCCGGCCGGGAGTCTTTAATGTTGCATAACAGTTGCTCGGAAAAAAGGAGAAAATGATGAAGAAGACTTACTGCATTGCTGCACTGCTGGCGGTTCTCCTGGTGGTTTCAGGAGTCAGTTTTGCCCAGGGTAGCGGAAAGACCAATGGACAAGGCGTATTCAAACTGGATCTGGAATATGAACGGCTGGACTTTGACATGGAGATGGTGTCGGCCAGTAATACCGTTGATGTCAATGACTGGAACAAAACCTACGAAGCGCCCTACGAAAGAGACGCAGCCGTGCTCACGGCCAGCTACGGGATCTGCAATTACGCGGATGTCCTGGTGAGCCTGGGCTACATGGAAGACGACATGATGGCGGATAGCCGCAGCGGCGCCGAGACCGACCACACCCAGAAAGGCGATTCCGCTTACCTCTGGAAACTGGGGCTGAAGTTCAACTTTTACCAGCATAAATCCGGTTTTTACCTGGGCGGGGCTGCCAATTACAGCCAGTGGGAGTCCGGGGATGATTCCTACACAAGTACGCCGGGTTTCGAACCCCGCAGCTTTGAAGTCGAGTGCAAGTCCTATGACGCCTCCCTTTATGCGGGAATGAGCTGGAAAAAAATCACTGCCTGGGCCGGCGTGGAATACACGGAGGTCGACATCGAGCAGAATTTAAGGGATTATCCCCTAGGCGATGATGCCAGCTACGACTTCGAGCTTGAAGATAACTGGGGAGCCCTGGTGGGCCTGACCTATACCATCAACAAGCATTTTGATGTCACGGCCGGGGGCCGGTTCGTGAACCAGACCAGTTTTAACATAGGCGTAGGCTACCGCTTTTAATACGGCGGCCTGATTCGGGCGGTTTCAAGCCCTGAACATCTGTTGCCGGCAGTGCGGGCATCCTGTCCCGCTGCCGGCTCTCTTTTTTCTCCATCCGGCCTGATACCGGCAGGGAATTTGCCGTGATTTATTCTTTTATCTGAGGGCCGAAATATCGTTATCCTGTTTTTCCGGAATTTCAACACATGAGATGGGATTATAATTTGAGAAAAATCTAAAACCCTTATCGTCATCAACCCCCGGGCGCACCAGGGTCATGGCGATTTCAGCCGACATGCCCGGTATGATGGTGCCGGCACCGGCCAGCTTGGTTGCGGTTTGAATGACCCGATCCTTAATAGTGGGTATCCCAAGGGGACGTCTCCCTTCGTTTGGCTTCGGAATCATTACACGTAAAACAGGTTGTGGTATATATGCCTTTTCACGTAATTCCTTTCTTTTAAGCATCTTTCATACCTTGCTTGACAAAAAGCGTTCCCATCAAGCAGGGATCATAAAACAAGGTTTAACCCCCCATATTGACTCCCGCCGCAACCCGTGCTATAGGCATCAAAAACAAAGTCTGAACAACCTAACAAACAACCTGCCATTTCAATCATGGCCTGAAATTTAGAGACAATGCAGGAAAAATACATAGAAATCAATTGCTGCTCGGCTGATACCCTCGCACTGGAAAAGCCGCCCGGACTGATCACCCCGCTCCAACCCGGCACGTCAGGCCCCGACATGTTCCGGGTCATTTCCGTCCGCCCGGGGTTCTGCATGTATGCCATCCGCATCGACCCCAAACGCATGCCGGGATTCGACTTTAAAATCCAACAGACACCGGTGCAGTTCGGATTCTGCCTGAGCGGCGAGACCCGGACCCAATACAACATGGGCAACAGGTGCCGTAATGCGGAATTCATCAACCGGACCGGCACAAACTCCGTCTGCTGCATGTCACGCATCGACGGCAAAAGCCGCCTGCTTTCGGACAAGGTGTCCAATTGCGTGGCCATCCAGATCGACAGGGAGATCCTGAACCAATACCTGGGAACGGATGCAGATAAGATACCTGCCCCGTGCCGCCAGGTACTTGACGGCGAGCATCCCATCTGCGGACTGCCCATGACCGGTGAAATGCACCAGACCGCTGCCCAGGTATTTGCCACCACATATAAAGACGCGGCCCGGCAATTGTTCCTTGAGGCCAAAGCCCTTGAGCTTCTCTCCCTGCAGATCGCCCGGCTGATCCGGGAGCCAAGCCCTGAAGTCAAATCCCTGACCAGTGCCGAAACCGAGAATATCCGGGCCGCCGGCGATATCCTGATCAACAGCATGCAGGAGCCGCCCACCATTGCAGAACTCGCCCGGATGGTGGGCACCAATGAATTCAAACTGAAAAAAGGGTTCAAACAGGTGTTTAACGCCACCATATTTCAGTTTCTCCAGCACCACCGCATGGCCGCGGCCAGGGATATTATCGTTAACCAGGGTGCCAACGTCAGTCAGGCTGCCGATTTTATCGGATATGTCAATATCGGCCATTTTATCGCCTGCTACAAAAAGGCCTTTGGTTCCACCCCGGGAGCCCATAAACAGGCCACCCGGTAATCCCCGTTTCATCATTCCTGTACGGATCCGGAATATTCTTGTTCGTATCCGGAATTTCACCCTCCCCACCCTTGAAACCATGAATATCTTCGGCTATTAGTTAGCGTCAAATTAAAAAGTGAGGAAAGCGCTATTTATTTCAACTAATTAAGAGGTGTTTCATGCCAGTTTTCAATCCCCACCCGATCAAACGATACTCATGTATCGCCGTGTTTGCCTTAATTTTTCTTGCCTGGACCGGTCCGGTCCCGGCCGAGGAGAAAAAACCGGATGCCCCCGCAGAAACAGCAGAAACGGAAACCATCTGGGTAACTGCCCAGAAACAGGAACAGGATATCAAAGATGTTCCCATCACCATGTCGGTATTTGATACCTATGCCCTGGATGACATGAACGTTGAGAACATCAAGGACATCATGGCGTATACCCCGAACATGTCCTATTTCCACGCCGGTGCAGAAGGGGTGGGCACCCCGACAATCCGGGGGCTCACCGCATCACTGAGGTCCTTTGGTACATCCACAGCCCTCTATGTGGACGGCATCCCCTACACCCGCGGCTTCGGCTTTGACACCATTGTCCAGGACATCCGGCAGATCGAGGTCCTCAAGGGCCCCCAGGGAACGCTCTACGGAAAAAATGCCGAGGCAGGTGTGGTCAACATTATTACCCAAAAACCCGGCAATACCTTCAGGTCCTGGGTCAAAGGAGTGCTTGGAGAAGACAATAAAGGGGTGGCCGGCGCCGGCATCAGCGGCCCGGTCGTCAAAGATAAACTATTAATCGGGGTGTCTGCCAAGCATTACCAGAAAGACGGATTCATCACCAACACCAACACCGGGGACACGGTCAACGACCAGGAATACGACTTCGGCAAACTGAATATGATTTTCACCCCCACCGATAACCTGGCGTTTTCACTGATCGCACAGACCATTCAATATGATAATGGCGATCTGGCTTTGAATAACATCACTGCCGCCGATCCAAGGGAAGTTTCCTCAGATCTTGACGGGTATGACAAACCCTCCTCCACAATCGGCGGACTGACCACCACGTATACGTATAACGACATCAAATTCGAAACGGTTCTGACCTATTGGAACTATAAGTTCGACTCTCTGAACGACTTTGATTTCACTTCCAGCGCCGCTGCCCAGAACCATCTTCGAAGTAAGAACGCGTTTGAAAAAATATCAGGGGAATTCCGGGTCAGCTCAAAGGCAGGCCCTGTCACCTGGCTTCTCGGCGGGTATGCGGACCGGGATGATGATAAGGTTGACAATGTTCAGACCTTTTCGTTTGGGCAGGCAGAAATCATACATGATTTAGGCGCCGGAAACCTCAGTGCCTTTGCCCATGCCGATTGGGATATCACCGACCGTTTGGCCCTCATCGGCGGCATCCGGTACGACAATGATGAAAAGGAATTCACCGAAGCCTCCTCAAGCACTGATGAAAAGGATGATTACTCGGCCATATCTCCGAAACTGGCTGTCCGGTATAAAGTGACCCCGGATTCCATGGTGTTTGCCACGGCGTCCCGGGGATACCGGGCCGGCGGGTTCAACTCCTTTGCGCCGTCCTTCGGTCAGGCCCAAAACCTGAGTTATGACAAAGAAACCGTCTGGAACTATGAGATCGGCAGCAAGGCCGGCTTTTTCAACAACCGCCTCGTCCTGAACCTGGCAGTCTTTTACATGGATATCAAGGACATGCAGGTGGAAAGTGCCGTAGACGCAACCTATACCTGGATACAGAATGCCGCCGAAGCCGTGTCCAAAGGTATTGAACTCGAAGCCCAGTTCAGGGCCACGGATACCATCAAGCTGTTTACCTCATGCGGATACACCGATGTCACCTTTGACCAATTTTCAGACGCCAACGGAGATTACAGCGGCAATACCAGCCCGTATGCCCCCAAGTACAATTTGAGTGTCGGGGCCCAGTACCGCTCGCATGCCGGATGGTTTGCCCGCATTGACGCAACGGCCTACGGCAGGATGTACCTGGATAAAGCCAACCAGTACAAGCGGGATGCCTTTGCCCTGCTTAATGCCAAGATCGGCTATGAAGGGGAATCCTTTGATGCCTATATCTCGGCAAATAATATCTTTGATGAGGAATACGACAGCACAGGCTATTACGAAGGCAGATACACCTTACCTTCCCCGCCCCGTGAAGTTGCGCTGTCAGTGGCTTACAGGTTCTAGGTGTGTTTGAATGAACCAGGCGAACCGGGTGCCGGACACTGCCGGGACTCCCGGCAGTGTCCGGCACCCGGAAATCCCTTCTGCCCCGGCAGTCGTGGCGGGTTCCGAAGAGAGGCTCCGGCACACCATCAGCCGGCACACCGGCGGCAGCCGATTTCACAATAGGTATGATTATAACGGATTGACAATGGAATAAAAATTATATAACAGAACAAGCTAGTTTATTCTAATTTTGTTTTAATTATAGTTACGACATGCAGACAATTAAACTTAGCCCGCCGCGGCCAACGGAAGTTTCCAATCAATCCAGAATAGACATCCCGCCATTAACCGGACAGGGAGGGGTGGATATCTTTTCCTTCACTTCCGGACTTCAGTTGCTGATGGCTGACTGGCAGCTTGATCGTCCCACCCTTATTCAAAATTTTTTTAAGAACCCTTCGGTTGGTTTCGGCTTTTGCATTGACGGCCGGTTTGATTACCAACCCGCCTGTTTTGGTGATTCGTTTGCCGTTAAGGCGGGAGAAAGCGGTTTTTTTTCTTTCCCAACGCCGGTTGAATCTTTTGAGAAGACCGATAACAAACCAATGTCAAGGATGCTTTTACTGCTGGAAGGCGAGGCGTTATTCAAGATGGCCAAAGGGGATGAAAATCAATTTTATCCGGTACTGAAAAATTTGGATAAAAAAGATCCCGTCCGCATTGGCCATTGCCTGACGCCCTTAATGAAAGGGATTTTGCATCAAATGCGCAACTGTCCTTATCAGGGAGTGACCCGGCGGTTTTTCATGGAGGGCAAAGCCATGGAGCTGCTGGCCCACAAGCTGGAACAGCTCAACCCCGGCAACGGCTCCCGCGAATCTTCGGTGAAATCTTCGGATGTTGAACGGGTGCATCATGCCGCCCAACTGCTGGTTCATGATCTTGAAAATCCGCCGGATATCATGACGTTGTCACGAAAGTCCGGGTTAAACCGGAACAAACTGCACTATTGCTTTCGCGACGTTTTCGGCCTTTCTCCCTTTGAATATCTTCGGAACCAGCGCCTGCAAACCGCCATGCTATTGCTCCAGGACGGTGAGTTTACCGTCACCCAGGCGGCATTGATGGTGGGCTACACCAATCTAAGCTATTTTGCCAAGGTGTTTAAATCCACGTTTGGCATCGCTCCGGGCGCATTACGTAAATGCGCATCCGTTTCCCGGCCGGACGGATAATTTGTTTGAAAAATTCAGATGGCGCCTGATACCGGGACATAAAAACTTGTGACGCAGGCGTCTATAAAAATGACGCAGGCATTAGCCTTTGCCGCCAATCTCTCCTATTTTCTCCCTTGTCGGATTTAACCCGCAATTAATGTTCCAACACTTGGGAGAGCACGTATGAAAAAACCATATCACTTGATCTGGCTGGGGTTCCTGATGCTTTGCTGTACGGCAGGGCCCGGATCTGCCGGAGAACAACAGGAACTTTCGCTGGAAACCATGACGGTGACGGCCCAGAAACGGGAAGGAAACATCCAGGATGTCCCCATAAGCATCTCAGCGTTTTCAGAGGATACCTTATATGAGGCAGGTATCAATGAATTAACGGAAGTGGCGGGATTTTCCCCAAATGTACATGTCAAAAAGAACTCCATTGTTATCCGGGGCATCAGCCAGTATTACGGCGCAAAAGTGTCTGCCGTGGGCTTTTACCTGGATGGTGTAAGCCTCCCCTTTGAAGGGATATTCAGCTCAAACCTGTTTGACATTGAAAGGGTCGAAGTGCTCAAGGGGCCCCAGGGCACATTGTACGGAAAGAACAGTGAGGCAGGCGTTGTCAATATCATTACCAAGCAGCCGGACAACAGGTTCAGCGGGAAAATCTTCGGCGAGTACGGCTGGAACGACACCGAGTTCGGCATGTCGCCCGTCTACCGTACCGGCGGCAGCATCAATGCGCCCATTGTACAGGACAAACTTTATTTCAGGATTTCAGGCAAATGGGAAAACGACAAGGGCGATATCGAAAATATAAACAACGCAGATGAAACGGCAGGTGAAAACACCGACTATAACGGCCGCCTCACCCTTAAATGGACACCCCAAGAGCGTTTGGATGTCTCTTTTACCGCCGATGCCATGCGCCGGGACCACAGCACCGCCTATACCAGATATGTCACCGGTGCTTTGAATGAAGGACGGTCCAGGGTCTCATACGACGGCCCATACTCCGGGGAAGGACAAGGCAACGGCCAGACCCTGCGCATCAAGTATGCCGGCGACGGGTATGATCTGCTTTCCATAACCGGCCGCCGTGCGGCAAAGGAAGACTCCGACTATGACTTTGATCTGACCTCAATCCCTTCCTGGGCCTCGGCGTCATCTGTGGTGGACGAAAGTACAAGCTATTCCCAGGAGATTCGTCTTTCCTCGGTCAAGCGCCATGACCCGTTTCAATGGCTGCTGGGGATCTATGCCTTTAACGAAGAGATGGATATCTATCAATTAAAGGCTTTCCCAAGCGGTGACACGGCCAGGGATACGGATGTGGACAGCTTTGGCTACGCCTTCTTCGGCCAGGGCACCTACACATTTT
Source organism: Desulfobacterales bacterium (assembly GCA_022361095.1). Lineage (GTDB taxonomy): Bacteria > Desulfobacterota > Desulfobacteria > Desulfobacterales > Desulfobacteraceae > Desulfobacter. The sequence continues at coordinate 8,799 of JAKSBO010000598.1, forward strand.
TTAAGCGGCTTCATCTGACGGCGGGACTCCGTTATGATTATTCTGACTTTGAGGGTGAGCAGCACCTGACCACACCGGCCGGTGAATCTGTCTACGGCAAAGATTTCAGCAATGGCGAACTCCTTCCGAAACTGTCGGTTTCCTATAATTTTTCGGACAGCATCATGGCTTACACCTCTGTGGCCAGGGGCTATCTTACCGGGGGCTACAATGGCAAATGGGCCACCAGTGCCGATAACCTGACCTATGATC
>JAKSBO010001074.1 GCA_022361095.1 Desulfobacterales bacterium
ATGGCGCTTAATTTTAAATTGGCCTTGAGCAGGCTGGCCCGGTACTGATTTGAAGAAGGAAATTCAAATCCATAAAACTCAGCCGTGTTTTCAATCTCCTCATCCATTTTTTGAATGACGGATTCAAAGTCTATGCGGTCAAGCGGAATCTCTTTTTCGATTCCCGGGTGAAGCGTTAAAGGAAGAATGACATCCATAGAGCCCATGCCCTGGGTCCAGGCCAGAAAATCTGCCAGGCAGACAATGCAGATAAACTGTATATCTTCTTTGGGCAGATCCAGATGATAAAAACAACGGTGGTGGTATTGAATGGCCAGGCAAAGCTTTTGGGGAAATCCCCAGCGATTTGCGTAATAGGCCCCGAGATCATCGTGACCGATTCCCAGGATCTCCCTCTCTTCTTCAACCAGGGTACCGGTGTAGTTTATGGCATTTTTGCAAAAATCAGCATAATTGACCCGGCCCGCACGGTCCAGTACAATTCGTCCGAAATCATGGAGCAGGCCTGCGGTATAAGCATCCTCCGGGCTGGGATATCCAATCTCTTCTGCGATGGCCTGGCTGAGGCTTGCCACGCACAAACAGTGACGCCAGAAAAAGGTCCGGTCAAATTGTTTTTTTTGGCCGGCCGTGACCATTTTTTCAAAAAAGGTCACACCCAGGCAGATTTTTTTTATTTCATCAAGCCCCAGGAACAGAACGGCCTCTGAAATGGCCGATACCCTGGATCTTAGATTGAAAAAAGAAGAGTTTACAATGCTCAGTGCCTTTGCGGTGATGCCCGGGTCTGTTTCAACCAGTTTGGCAACATCCTCAATAGAGGTGTCAGGGGCATTGCACAGGGTGAGCATTTTAGCCATGACCTGGGCAAAACCCGGCAGGTCTTTGTCATCTTTTTTCAGAACTTTTTTTATATCGGAATCATTGGGGAGATTCAGTGTGTTGGCCATTGTAAAAACACCATAGAAAATCAAGAAATCTTTGGATTCAACTTATTGACGTCTTTTCACCATCCTCCTTACTATCATTTTCCGGCCGGGCTGTACAGGTTAACTTTATGATTGATGGTCCGTATATGAGACGATATCAGACCGTATTTGATGACCCGAGGAGTTGTTTTATGTGTTTTCGGACAATTTTCAAATAACCGGGCAGGGCGGCTGCCAAAGGCGGGGTAAGCTGTGTTCCCCAGTCAATGGTCGCCGGTTCAATGCCCACCACCCTGAGATAGGGCCTGTGGCCCCGCATTTCAGACATACCTAGAGAGTCAAGAAGATCAATGTCGTGCAAAGAGAGCATTTGCTTTTCATCTTTTTTCAATTGGTCTTCTTCAAGACAGAAAATGGTTCCGGGAGCCTGGTTGGCCCGGACAATATCCAGCACCAGAATATTTTCATACGCTTCAAACAGGTAAAAGATGTCCTGGGTGAAGGTGCCGCCGTCTATGAAGTCCACATCCGCGTCTTTCCACGCCTCTTTTTCCTTCCAGAACTCATTGATGGCATGGACGCCGAAGCCTTCGTCCTGCATCAGGATATTTCCCACGCCAAGCACCAGTAATTTTTTCATTGCCTGATTTCCAATCTATTTGTTTGCGACAAAAAGGTGTTTCATTGATTTTACAAAACAATAGGGAGGCCGTAAACAGCCTCCCTATTGTTTTTTGGTTTTTATAAAAAAGTTTGGGCAAGTTACTAAAAGCTTGCAAACTTTGTTGTGGGGTATGCCTGGCAATTGATATGTCAGGTCGGCCCATGGCCGTTATTAAAAAAGGGGATTTTCCATTACAGGGGAAGTTCCACTTTGATCTTCTTGCCGGTATCTGCGTCCAGCACGTGGACGGCGCAGCCCAGTCAGGGGTCGTAGGCGCGTATCAGGCGCCCGACATTTACCGGATTGTCCACATCTGTTACGGGGACACCGATCAGGGCCTCTTCCATGGGGCCTCTTTGGCCCATGTCATCCATGGGGTTGGCGTTCCAGATGGTGGCAGAGGTGATCTGGTAATTGGCTATAACGGAATCCTTGATGTCTACATAGTGGAGAAGCGCGCCCCTGGGGGCTTCTGTCATGCCAAGGCCTTCTGCGCTTTTGGGGATATCTGCCGGAACAAAGGTATCTTTGCCCGGGGTGGCTTCGGCAAGCCATCGTTCAACACCCTCGGCAACCAGGGCGGTCTCTTCAGCCCTTGCCACATGGCGGCCCAGAATTGAGAAGCAGGCATCGCCGATATCACGGAGTTTTTTAACGCCCAGGGCGTTTTGGCCGGTTTTGGACAGCTCCGGATTGGTGGCCCACATTCTGGCCAAAGGACCGCCTTCATGGGGCTTGCCGTTGTATCTAGGTGCCTTGATAAATGAGTAGGCACCTGCTTTGCCCGGTTCGGGGCGGGTTTTGCCTTTGGTTGGATTCAAACCTGTGGTGTCGTTTTCAAACCAGGAGTATTTTACATATTCCTTGATCTGGGCGGGATCTGCTTTATAGTCTTTGCCGTCTGTGTAAACACCTGGTTTCAGCAAGGTATTGCCTTTGCTGTCCATGGGGAATACCCCCCATGAGACCAGATTCTTATGACCCGTACCCGTTTTAAGCAGATCACCGTAAGGTCCTGCCAGGGTGTAAATCAAAGGAATATACTTTTCCTTGATAAATTTTTTGACTTTTTTGAACCGTTTTGCATAGGCATTCAGGGCTTCCCTGGTGGGGATTTCCGTTGTTCCGCCCACCACAATTCCCTGGACATGCGGCATTTTACCGCCCAGGAGTGCCACCATTTCATGGCAGATTTTACGGATTTCAAGGGCTTCAAGGTACTGGGCAACGCCGGCGTCATTAATCTCCTTGGGGACCCGGATGTCATTGTTTTTATATCTGGGAATAAACGGCGCTGTGTCCGGGCCGTTTACATAATCCAGTGCCGCCAGGTGGTAAAAGTGCAGGATATGGGACTGGATGAAGTTGGCACCCAGGATCAGATTTCTGGCAATGCGCCCGTTGTCCGTAAGTGTTACGCCGAATGCATCATCCAGGGCAAGGGATGATGCTGTGGCATGGGCTGTGGGACATACGCCGCAGATTCTCTGGGTAATCTGGACGGCATCCCTGGGATCCCGGCCCACAAGAATCTGCTCAAATCCGCGGTACATACCGCCTGACATTCGGGCGTCCACAACAACGCCGTTCATAACTTCCACTTCGGCTTTGAGGTGGCCTTCAATCCTTGTGACCGGATCAATGCTGATTTTAACTTTTTTCGTGCTGCCGACCGGTCTGGTCGCTGGCTTGCTGCCTGACATAAATATTCCTCCTTGTGTGGATCTGTTTCGGTTAGGCACCGGGGAAAAAATGAATACTGAATATTTCCCGGGGGCCTTGATTATTCGGGTTCATAAAAAGGTGATGATTCATCCGGGAAACCGGGTTCAACACAACCGATACAGACGGCGTTATCCACACACCAGTTCAGGCCGCTGTTCCATTTTCTTTTAAAGCAATCTGCGTAAGTGGAAGGTCCCTTGCAACCCAGGTCCATACGGCAGCCTTTGGGGTCTGACAGGGTGTTGGACAGTATATCTTCGTCATACATGTCCAGCCTGGGACAGTTCTCATGGATATTTTCTCCAAAGAAGAGCATGGGGCGTCCTTCGTCATCCAATTCAGGAATGCCTTGTTCCAGCAGGTGTACGATCGAAAGTACAATCCAGTCGGGGTGGGGCGGACAGCCCGCAATGTTGACAATCGGGGTTTCAATGCCGTTATCTGCAAAAAAGTCCCTGCAGCTTGCGGCACCGGTGACATTGCCCTCTGCTGCCGGAATACCGCCGAACGCCGCACAGGTGCCCACAGCAAGGCAGGAACCGGCCATGGGGGCCACTTCCTTGACCAGGTCAACCATGGTGTATTCTTTATG
>JAKSBO010000668.1 GCA_022361095.1 Desulfobacterales bacterium
AAAGAAAAAGATATCTGACTCAATCGTCGATTATTTTAAAAATAGCGATTTAGATATTCAATCAGCCATTGCGGTCGCAAGGAAGCCTGCTTAAGTATGTGCGGTATTTGCGGGATCATAAATTTTGATCAAAAGCCTGTTACGTCTGAGTCGATTGGCAGAATGATGGCCGCTCAAAAGCACCGGGGCCCGGATGATGAAGGGATTTTTCTTGAAGATACGGTGGGGCTGGGCTTTGTCAGGTTAAGTATTTTAGATCTGAGCCAGGCCGGGCATCAGCCCATGTTCTCGGAGGATGAGCGGTATGTCATCGTATTCAACGGTGAGATTTTTAACTATCTTGAACTGCGTTTCGAGCTCAGGAATTTAGGCCATCAATTCAACACCGATACTGATACCGAGGTGCTGCTGGCAGCATATCAGCAATGGGGAGAGGAGTGCCAGAACCGTTTCAACGGCATGTGGGCATTTGTGATTTATGACCGTTGGGAAAAGAAGATATTTGCTTCCCGGGACAGATACGGCATTAAACCATTTTATTATTACAAGAATGATCGATTTTTCGCATTTGCTTCTGAAATACCGCCGCTTTTGGATCTGCTGCCGGGGAAACCTGTACCGAACAATCAGAGTATATTTGACTATCTGGTTTTCAACCGGACTGATCAGACAGAAAACACGTTCTTCAGTGATATCAAAAAGGTGCAGCATGGGCATGCTGTCAGAATCGGGCTCAACGCAGACGATCAGTTTCCGGATTTGGCAATTGAGAAATGGTATGACTTAACGGCCCGGGTGGCGGAGGCCAAAGGGTTTTCCAAGCCTCAAGAGTTCCGGGAATTATTTCGTTCCGCTGTGGAGTTGCGGCTTCGAAGCGATGTGCCTGTAGGGGTTTGTCTCAGCGGTGGGCTCGACTCCTCCAGTATTGCCTCTGTTCTGCTCGATGAATTTGAAAGAGAAAACCTGCATACATTTTCTGCTGTTTATGAGAAGGGGCAGCATGGTGATGAGACCGAGTATATTAATGAATACAGGCCGCGCTTAAGAAACATGCATTTCACTTCTCCCGGTGCCGAATCTCTTGAAAAAGATCTTGCCACATTTGTCCAGGCCCATGCAGAGCCTATTCCGGCTACCGGACCCTATGCCCAGTATAGGGTGATGGCTTTGGCCAAAGATCACGTCGTGGTAACCTTGGACGGCCAGGGGGCAGATGAGGAATTGGCAGGGTATCATTATTTTTTTGGTAATTTTTTCAAAGACCTGTTGTTCTCCGGCAGATGGGGGACTCTCTCAAGGGAAATTTTTTTTTACCTGAAAAAACATCACAGTCTTTATGGTCTTAAATCATTCGTTTATTTCCTTTTGCCCCCTGTAATTCGGGCATCTTTAAGCACCCGTGAGAAAGGATACATTTCCGCAGATTTTGTTCGAGCCCATCAGGGGGAAAATACAATAACAGGAGATCTCTACGAGGCAGTGAGCTTGAGTGAGGCGTTGCTGAATCATTTTGAATATAAGCTTGAACACCTGTTGAAATGGGAGGATCGAAATTCCATGTGGTTTTCCCTGGAAGCCAGGGTGCCGTTTCTGGATTATCGGCTGGTGGAACGGATTCTGGCGACACAACATCAGTGGATTATCAGACATGGTGACACCAAGTATATTCTGCGTGAGGCCATGAAACATATACTTCCATCCAAGATTCTGACCCGGCGGGATAAGACCGGATTTGATACCCCCCAGGACGAATGGTTCAGGACCGGATCGTGGCAGGAAATTATAAAAAGTATCCTTTTAAGTCGTCGTTTCAGGCAAAGAAATATTATCGATCCTGATGTTGCAGTCAAGAAATACAAACAGCACCTTGACGGAAAGGTGAATATTTCAAAGGAGATCTGGAAATGGGTCCATCTGGAATTGTGGTTCAGGAGGTTCATTGATTGAGACGCTGACAGACCTGTCAAAAATGGACATAGATCAACTGGAAACCTTTGTCTGTCTCCATCCCCATGGTAATTTTTTCCAATCCATAAAGGCATTTCGTTTTTTCCAGGCGACGAACATCTATGAGCCTTTTTTGATTGTGGCCGTGGAGAATGGAGAGATTGTGGGCAGTCTATTGTCTGTGTCCATGAGAGAAGGCGGAGGATTAAAGGGCTATTTTTCCAGGCGGTGCATCGTCTGGGGCGGGCCTCTGGTCAATGCTGCAAGGGCAGATGTCTATTCGGAGCTATTAAAGAAATTTAATGAGATAAATGGGCGCATGTCCATTTATACACAGTTCCGAAATTTCTTTGATTTAACTGATGTCGAAATAGAGTTCCATGATCAGGGCTGGCAGTCTGAAGAACATCTGAATATCATTATCGATCTGTCTAAGACCGAGGAAGAACTGTGGAAGGGCGTGCATTCCAAGAGGAGAAATGAGATCAGGCGGGCGGAGAAGGAGGGAACCTGTTTCAGAGTGCTGGAGACCAGGGATGAGCTTGATGAGACGTATGATATTTTAAAAGAGGTTTATGACAGGGCGAAATTGCCGCTACCCCGCATTCATTTTTTTAAAACCGCTTACGATGTTCTTGGCACCGATGAATTCAAAATTTTCCTTGCCGTCAATGGGGGGAAAATTATCGGCACAATGTATGTCCTGTGTTTCAACGGGATGATGTACGATTGGTATGCTGGAAGCTATCGGGTATATTATAAAAAATATCCCAATGATCTGATTCCCTGGAAGGCTTTTCTATGGGGCAAGGAAAACGGTTTCAAGACCTTTGATTTTGGCGGGGCAGGCAAACCTGGTGTGCCATATGGCGTCAGAGACTATAAAAAGAAATTTGGTGGGGAATTTGTTAATTATGGTCGATTCGAAAAGATCCATAAACCGCTTCTCTACCAGTTCGGAAAACTGGGATTGAAAGCCTGGCAGAAGCTGAAATAATGAAAATTCTTATCGACATCGGACATCCGGCCCATGTCCACTATTACAGGAATCTGGCTGTTCAATTGCAGGAAAACGGATGCCGGGTTTTCTGGACCGTGAAAGATATCCCAGTGGCAAAAAGGCTGCTGGATCATTACGGGTTTCAGTATACCGTACTCCCCAGGAAAGCGGATGGGCTGATTGGAAAGGTGTTTAAACAATTTCAGTATGATTTCATGCTGCTGAAATTGTGCTTACAGGAAAAAATTGATATCGCCATTGGCACTTCAGTGAGCGTGGCACATGTCTCAAAAATATCCCGGGTTAAATCGATCGTATTTGACGACGACGATGACGATGTGCAGCCCCTGGTTACCCGGTATGTAAATCCGTTTGCCGATGCCCTGCTTTCTCCTGACGCATTACAAGGCAAAAGAAAACGTCAGGATACGATTTATTATCCGGGGTATCATGAACTGGCGTACCTTCATCCCAGGTGGTTTGCACCGGATCCAGAAGTTCTGGCAGAGGCCGGGTTACGTCAAGATGAACCGTTTTTTATCATGCGGTTTAATGTGTTCAAAGCCCACCATGATGTAGGGATCAAAGGCCTGAGTCTT
>JAKSBO010000857.1 GCA_022361095.1 Desulfobacterales bacterium
AGAAATCCATATCCGGGATGAATGGCATCTACATTTTTTTCTTTTGCAAGCTGAACAATCCCTTCAACATCCAGATAGGCTTCAATAGGGCCTTTTCCTTCTCCGATCAAATAACTTTCCCCGGTCTTAAACCGATGAAGTGCAAATCTGTCCTCCTGGGAGTAGATGGCAATCGTATCTATCCCAAGCTCATGTGCCGCACGTGATACGCGGATGGCTATTTCACTGCGGTTGGCAATCAAGAGACGCTTGATTTTTTTTCCCATAACATCCATTTTACATTTCCTCGTTTTAGATGATAATGCTCCTCAATCTGTTTGCAGCATCGGCAACAGATTCCTCAATGCCCAAAATCGGTAAAAGTTCCTTCCACTGCCTTACTACGTCCGTTATGGCGTATTTAAATCAATCAATGGTTTGGAGAACCGTCCCTAATTATCCTTTTCATGAAAAACCTTAAAACTTCATAAAAAAGATTAAAAAATCTAATAAAATAGGAAACGCTTGTCAATCTATATTTTAGGAAACGCTTATCAATCTATTTTTTTTGTTTTGATCCGCAAAAAATCAACAAAAAAATTTTTAAAAATCATATATTTACGTAAAATAAAAAGAGAAGCATAAATCATTGTGTTTGCATTAACAGCCAAAGTTTGCTTTTCCGGCAAAGTTTTTTTATTGACCCGGTCACTTTAATCGGATAATTTTCCATAAATAAAAAAGATAAAAAACCCCAAAACAATTATTTAATTTTATGAATTTCTTAAAACGACTTTTACCCGTGGGGCGATTATGATTGACCGGATTCATTTGTCCATATTAAACGAAATAGACCGAAAGGGAACCTTGACGGCAGCAGCCCAGGCCCTTTGCCTGACCCAGCCGGCCCTGACCCACACCATCAAAAAGCTTGAATCAAATATCGGCACCCGGCTGTGGCAAAAAGACGGGCGGGGGTTGCGCCTGACCCGGTCAGGGCGATATTTATTGGGGGTTTCCCGTAAACTGCTGCCCCAGTTTGCCCTGGCCGAAAAGATGCTTGGGCAATATGCACAGGGCAAAAGGGGAATGCTGTGTATCGGAATGGAGTGTCATCCATGCCACCGCTGGTTTTCAACCATTGTTGCCAAATATCTTGCCCAGTGGACGGATGTGGAAGTTGATGTAAAACAGGAATTTCAGTTTGACGGGATACAGGCCCTGCTTGATTTTGAAATAGACCTGCTCATCACCCCGGATCCCGTAAAAAGAAAAACGCTTTCTTTTACGCCGGTGTTTGAATATGAACATGTACTGGCAGTTCCCCAGAATCATCCCCTGGCCCGGCAGGACCATATCCTTGCCCAGGATCTGCTGGACCAGGTGCTGATCACCTACCC
>JAKSBO010001131.1 GCA_022361095.1 Desulfobacterales bacterium
TTCCAAAACTTCATTTGTCTTTAGGTAAAAACACTCTAATAATTCTAGAGCGCTTTCATCATCTAGTATGCCAGCTTCCTTATCTTCATTGAAAAAAGGAAACATATATTGGTCAAATCTACCAAAACCACATGCGGTTGTAGGTGCTTCGATATGAAAAACAACCTGTATAAACCACACAAATTGTAAAGCTTCATGAAAGCTTGAAGGTGGATTAGCAGGGATGTTTCTGCAATTTTTAGCAATGGTTAAAAGCTCATTTTTTCTTTTTTGATCCTTTTCTTCCTTTGCAAGCTCTTCTGCATGCTCTGCATATCTTTCTGCAAATCTGATGATGGATTTGCAAACGAGAATACAGCCTTTCCAAAAATCTATCTTCTCTTGTTTTTCTTTACTTCCACCGACTTCTCTAGCAATGTTTTCTTCACACTCTTTTATAAAGCCGCTTAAGCCAATAGTTAAGAATTTTTTGTGATTTGGCATAGTCTCGCCTGAACATCCATTACGGCACCCTAATGTAATGATTTCATTTTTACGTGCATTTTCAATAGTTTCAGGCAACACAGTTGGAGCAATGTCCTCTATGCTTTTTCCTTCCCAATATTTAAGATATTCTAGAATAGTTTCTCTGTCTTCTTTGGAAACATCAATAGGGTCTGTTTCACGAGTAGGGAAATCATCGATTTCAGTAGACAACCAATCTGTAGATGTATATTCAGGAAAAAGACTTGCGCCTCTAAAAGTACTGGATGGAGTTCCTACAATCATTTCATCATCTAAAATTAAGATGGTCATATTTTCTAAAACATAGGACAAAACTTTTGCTCTAAAGATTGGGATTGCATCACCAGCAAACTTTTGATAAGCTTCAGTAGCTAAAACCAGTCTTTCGGCAGTAAGGTTAGGGCGCGTATTTAGAAGCTTTTTTTTCATCCTTTGTAATCTGTCGTTCAACATTTTAGAACCCCCTTTATAGTTAATATTTGAGTACAAACGTGTATCATTAATTTAGCTTTAATGTTCTTTTCATTCTAATTTGAAAAACATAGAGTAACAATTATTATATTGCTAAAATAAATAATTATATTGTTTTATAATATGACTATTAAGCTATAGTAAAGAGCAGCTTAGAACTTAAAGAAAACCTAAATTAATGTCTAACCTAATAAAGTAATGGGATGGCATGATATTGTTTTTTTCTGTATAATTTAGAGAGTATACTAGATATGAAATAGGCTGTATTCCTATATGAAGGAGAAAACGTTATGTTTAAAGAAAAA
>JAKSBO010000881.1 GCA_022361095.1 Desulfobacterales bacterium
ACAAATGAAAAAAATTCCCTTCAGTAAATTTACCTCGTACGGCAATAATTTTGTAATTGTTGATGAAGTGGATTCCCCCATTTTCAATGAAACGGAAAAGGGGCGCTTTGCCCACTTTGCCACCAATACGTATTTCGGGATTGGATCGGACAACTTTTTAGTCATTCAAAGATGTACAAAAAAGGTGCTTGAGTCGATTAATCAGGTCAGGGGTTACTGGGATGCACTTCCTGATTTAGACGGGGGGGCGGATTTTATATTCAGAATGTTTGAACCCGATGGAACAGAGGCGTTTTCCTGCGGAAACGGGCTGATGTGTATTGCCAATTACCTGTTTAAAACCCACCAATTGGAATCCATTAAAATAGTTACTGAAATCCCCACTAAAAATCCTATAACAATTGACATCGGAACGGAAAGCACCGGACAGTCAAGCTGGGCCAATTTGGGGCATCCGCGTAAACTCACAAAAGATTTATTTAAGTGTGAAACTGCCAAGTTGCATGGCGACATCATCTTTTCAATAGACAACCTTGAAATCGGCTTTCGCGCTCACGACCTTGAACCCTTTTCCAATCAGACGCAGTTAAGCCTAAAAGGCTATATTGTTTTTACAGGAGAACCTCACATGGTTATTTTTCCGGAAAAAGACGGGGTGCTAAGCGGTTTTGAAGAGGTGATTTTTGCGGGATCAAATTACGCCTCAGCTTTGGGAAAGCCTGCTGAGCGCCGTGTTGATTTTGGTATCTGGCTGGTTGATCGAATTGGTCTGGCGTTGAATAATACCTATAAAAATATGTTCCCTGCAGGAATGAGCATAAATTTTGCCAGACCGGTCTCCGCCCCCGGGGAAAAAGGGATTCTTGAATATCGTTGTTTTGAAAGGGGCGTCTATAAAGAGACGCTGGCATGCGGAACCGGGGCTGTGGCTGTTTCCTACATATCTAAACGCCTGCATAAAATCCTGCCCGGAGAAAATACGATTTTGCCATATCGATGCAGGCTTCATGAACCGGAAGCTAGAATCATAGTTCATGAAAATGAAACCGGAGACTGTCGAATAACCGGGTTTCCTGTCATGTTGGTTAATGGTGAATTTCATTTAAATTATTCATGAAAACAGGCAACTGCCAAACCACGACAGAAAATTCCGGTAAATTCGACAATAACGCCTGCACACCAAACAAAAAGTGCCGCCTCTTATGTCGAACCCTGCCGGGAAAAAACATTACAAGAGGTTATTATGGAATCGTTTTTTTCGTCGGCAGAACAGGTTAATCGTCTGCAGGCTTCAACGGATGTCTATTTTGACTTGGTTTACAAGCATTCACCCATTATAAAAAAAACCATTGCCGAACATGGTGAGACAACCATTGCTGAATACCTGGCGCGCTACCCTTTGCCAATGGGAAACGGTTGCCAGGAAAAGGACGATTTTTTTAAGGTTGTCCATGACTATCTTTTGCCGATTCACGGGGAATCAATCGCCCGCCGGACAGTGACGGATCTTTCAAAAACACCGGTTGCACTGACCGCAAATCATCATGGCGTTGACTTTTTTGCCCAATCGGTCCAGGGAACGTTGCTTTTTTCACTTATTCTCTCTTTTATGGATCCGGCACAATCCACGATACCGGTGCTTGCCTGTGCCAATGTCCCCTTAAACAATTTAACGTTTCCCAGGGGTATGTTGCTTTATCATACGGCTAAAAACGATTGTACGGATATGCCGAAAAAAATACCCATATTCCCGGACAAATTAAAAACAAGTTATGTCAGTTTGGTTGGTCCCATTGACAACGCTCAAATTAAACGGACGGCAACCCGGATCGGGAAACTGGTAACCCAGGGAGAACTTTTACCCGAATATGGCGATGTGCTGCATGATCTTTTTGAAACAGATTACAGCCATACCGTCTCCCAAGGCTGGCAAAGTTATTCAGAACAGTCCGTTGTTTTAAATCACCGGCTGTGGAACCGCATGTTTGCAAATTCGGATATGTCAATGGATCTGATTTATATGGAGCTGGAGGCAATTGTTTCCAGGCTTTTGATGAAAGATTTGGCGGATACGTCATCTTTGATTTATAATTTAATGTTTGACCCCGATATTGCCCAAGCGCTGTTATCGAAGCTGGATGGCGCACCTGCTTGCTGGCAAGGGGAAAAACTTAATCGCAGATTGATAGAAAACTGCAGCCAAAATAATGTCAAAAAGGCTCTGGGCAATTGCGGGACCCATTTTTTCTGGGGTGTGGGTTTAAAAAATAAATTGATCCCCATGGTACTTGAAGGCCGGGCTCCCGGTCACCAGCTCCGGTTAAAGGGAAAAGACGAGCGCGGCCGGGTTTACACGATTGCCTTTAACCCTTCAGGCATTATCGATGCGCTTAAAAACGGCCTTTTGCTGCCGTCCCTGTTTACATGTTACACCAGCATTTCCCTGGCCAGGGGTATCGGGTGTATCGGCGGATATTACCAAAGCCGATATCTTCCTTGCATGCAACAGGCCATTATTGATGTTCTGAATAAGTATTCAAGTATGAAGAACATATGTAATCAGACTGTAAATATACCGACAGGCTGCTACCTTTCCGGGATGCAGACCGTAATGACCAAAGCCGGGGAAAACGCTTTGATACCTGCTGGCCCCATAGAAATTATCGGCAGGGGAGGCCTTAACAAGGAAGATGTCTCTAAAATTAAGCAATTAACAATTAAAGAGGCACATTTAGCCTCGTTGGTGGAAACCATACCCGATATCGTCCCCTTCCCTGAGCGGGATAGGAAATGGCATCAGGAGATCCCAATGGTTTGCAATGCATTGCTCAAGGACAAAATCCCCCTTGTGTGAAAATCTCTCCATAACAGCCGCGGGCTGATCTGACATGGCTGTCCATGGCTGTTATTGCGGTTTTTTAATATCCCGGTAAATTTCATCTGCTGCAGCCAGAACATCAGCGTACAGATAAAACCCTATAATTTCAGCGGTTTTAAGGTTTACCGCCAGGTTTTGTTCTTCTTCAAAAACCTGGTTTAATTCCCTGGGTTTGGCGCCATTGAAAATTTGTGCAACCAGGGCGGCAAAATATCTTCCTGCTGATTTAAAACCGTTTTTCCGGGACATGCTCATTAAAAACCCCTGCTGCACTTCTGTTGAGCCGAATTGAGAAAACGTTGGAATGCGGCTCTCCTGGGTCATTTTGACCAGCGTCGGGATTGTTGTTGAATTGACTCCCCCTTGGACAGTGACATAAATCGCATCCACCTTAGGAATAAGCTGTGAAAAACATTTAATCACACTTTTATTCATACGTTCCTGATCGGCAATATCACTCTGGGTAAAACACCTGGCGGTCTTAAAGCCTTTTTGCGAAGCCACGGTCTCTATGGCATCAACAGCGGCATAGCTTTTTCCGGCAATGGAATCTTCATAGGCCACGCCAAGGGTTTTGAATTTGACCATATCATTAAAAATCATAATCTGACGTTCGTAACGCAATGGATCAATCCTGGCGTGAATATGGTCAAACCCTGAATCTTGGATGCGCTTTATAGTGCCGGACGCCACCGGATCACCGGTAGACATGATAATCGTATTTACCTGGTGTAAATTGTTGGATAGATCCTTACCCGCCCATGTCCCCATGGCGATCATCAAATCAATGTTGTTATCATCGCCGGCAAGCCGGGAGATCAATCTGTTTGCAACCTTTTTCCGGGTGCTCTTATCCCAGTCGCATGTATAATACGCATCACTGAGAAACTCAATATAGTCGCTTTGGGCATTTGCGGCAAGCCACTCCCAGAATAACCTGGTATTGCCTTTGATTTCCGGTATTTTAGTCTCCTTGAGCCATCCTAAATCCATTAAACCGCGTATGGTAGAACTAAGAGAACTTTGATAATTTACATAATCACCGCCCTGGAAATAACCGATTTTCCACTTTTTCCCATTATTTGTTTG
>JAKSBO010000272.1 GCA_022361095.1 Desulfobacterales bacterium
ATACTATGTAGTCCCAACAATCTATATGCAGATCTCCTACATTTATTTTGGTGGTGGGGGGAGGATTTGAACCTCCGAAGGCTGAGCCGTCAGATTTACAGTCTGATCCCTTTGACCACTCGGGAACCCCACCTAAGCTTTTCTGGAGCCGATACCCCGAATCGAACGGAGGACATTCTCATTACAAGTGAGATGCTCTACCAACTGAGCTATATCGGCCAACTTTATGCTACACAACCTTCCGTAGCAAAAAGACCGGGCAAAGATAGCAGAAGATTTTTGATATGGCAACCCCTTTCTGAAAAAAACACATTTTTTTTCGGCACCGATCAATTCAGATCACATTGATTCTATATATCATAAACTTTGGCAGCATAACGTTAAGCAAAAATAGACAGCCCTCTTTCGCACATTATAACTTTCATTATTTTCTTCCGTTTATTTTCGAAACGCAATAAAAACAATAGTTCCACGTTTTTTTCATTGACATTCCACGCGATCTTCATTACACAAAAGATATTCCAAATAACAGCAATAAGCTGACTTGGTCTATCGAATCTTTGGTTCTTTTCACAATAAAGTATATTAGAAAATTAGCAGCTAACTTGAAATTTTCATACCATAGCTAGCGGTAAGGAGACGAAGTGAAGACTCACAAACTGGCCGCAATCATTTTTGCCTTATTTTTGATCACCGGTTGCCAGCAGTCCCGGTTGACAGCCAATAAACCCTTAACCGACCAGACGACGATGCCTCCTGAGCCCCAGGATCAATACGTTCCACAGCCGGAAACCAGCGTTCTTCAGCCTGAAACCAAAGTTCGACACCAAACCTCGAAAACCGACCAGGAAAAAATAGATCAAGCCTTAGAGCTTTGCAATGAGACACAGCGATATTGGGAAGAAGGAAACCTTGAAGAAGCACTATCAAGCCTTGATGCGGCTTATGCCCTTATGCTTGAAATCGATAAGACAGATAATTCCGAAGTTAATCAACAAAAAGAGGATATTCGCTATCTTATATCCAAGCGCGTCCTTGAAATCTATGCGTCCAGACAGATTGTCGTAACCGGCCATCATGACGCCATCCCCATCACCTTGAACGATCACGTGAATGCAGAGATAAAACGATTGACCGGCCCGGAACGCAAATTTTTCATCCGGTCACTTAACCGGTCCTGCCGCTATCGCCCCTACATTGTTCAAGAGCTTAAAAAATCCGGATTACCCGAAGAGATATCCTGGCTTCCATTAATTGAAAGTGGATTTAAAAGCAGAGCACTATCACCTGCACGGGCTCTTGGCCTTTGGCAGTTTATTCCATCAACCGGCAATAAATTCGGATTGAGCCGCAATCATTATATTGATGAACGCATGGACCCTGAAAAAGCGACCAGGGCCGCCATTGATTATCTCAAGGAACTGCACAATCTGTTCGGAGACTGGACCACTGCCATTGCAGCCTACAATTGCGGTGAATACCGAGTGTTGAAAACAATCCGCAGACAAAAGCTCAACTACCTGGATAATTTCTGGGATCTATACCAGAGCCTGCCCCGGGAAACGGCAAGGTATGTGCCAAGATTCTTAGCCACTGTCCATATTGTCAAAAATCTGGAAAAATATAATATCACTATGGACAAACCGTTAAAACCCATTGAATACAAACCATTTGACATAAAAAAACAAGTCCGCTTACGTGAAATTGCAAAGGCAATCAATGTAGATATTGACACGCTTGTATCCCTTAACCCGGAACTGCGTCATGAAGTCACTCCCCCGGAGCCCTACACCATTAAAATACCCGTGAATCATACAGACCGGTTTATGGCCAAGATAGATGCCATTAAAACAACCTACCGCCAACCGCTCCAGTATACTTTCTACCGCGTGCGAAAGGGAGATACCTTATCCGGTATCGCACGTAGATTTAGAACGTCTGTAAGCACGATTACCAGGTACAATAAAATTTCAAGAAAAAGCTGCCTTGCTATCGGCAAAGTATTGAAAATCCCAGGTTCAAAGTACACGGCAAGGAAAAAGACAGCCCCAACGACCTACACAAAATCAAAAAAATTCACTTATACCGTCCGCAGAGGAGACAATCTGTGGTTGATTGCCAAAAAATTTTCCACGACCACCAAACAAATCAAAACACTTAACAAATTATCAGGAACCAGACTCAGTATTGGTCAGCGGCTGACAATTGTCACAGGCGGCAAAAAAGCCAACAAAACATTTTCAAAATATAAAGTGAAATCCGGCGACAGCCCTGTGGGCATCGCCAAAAGACACAATATGAGTCTTGAGCGCCTGTTGTCACTCAATCACTTGAACAAAAGAAGCAAAATTTATCCCGGCCAGAACCTGCTCGTGGAATAAGGTGGGACAATCACACCTCGATCAATTTATCACTTGCTTTCATAATCATTTTGGAATATACCCCAACTTCCCATTAATTTGGCGGCTTGAGTATTGTCTAAAAGGCCGATTTGTGATACTTATAGCCCCGAATTAATAGAGACGTGCCCCCGTAGCTCAGTGGATAGAGCATAGGATTCCTAATCCTTGAGCGCAGGTTCGATTCCTGCCGGGGGCACCAATTATTTTAACGAACCTTTACTATGTGGGGGGTGCTTTACCGCAACTGGGATACAATGCCGGATGTCCTAAAAAAACCTGAGTTGCTTGCACCGGCCGGCAACTTTGAAAAACTTGAGATTGCAGTCCATTACGGCGCTGATGCGGTGTACTTAGGCGGCAAGGATTTCAGTCTGAGAAATTTTTCAGGCAACTTTACCGACGGTGAACTTGAAGAAGCGATAAAATTTGCTGAAAAGCACCGGGTCAAAGTATATCTTACCTGCAACATTTACTCTCGCAACCATGAGCAAGATAGTATCGAAACCTTTCTGGAAAGAATCGGCAAAATCTCGCCCCATGCGATAATCATTTCAGATCCGGGCATTATTTTAAAAACCAGACAGATTATCCCCCATATTGACATCCACTTAAGCACCCAAGCCAATACCACAAATTTCAATGCCGTTCTGTTCTGGGAACAGCAGGGCGTTAAACGAATAAACCTGGCAAGGGAATTATCCATTAAAGAGATAAAAACCATTACATCCCGCACAGCAATCCAGATTGAGACCTTTGTCCACGGCGCCATGTGCATGTCTTACTCAGGCAGATGCCTGTTGAGCAGTTTTTTGAGTGGGAGGGACAGCAACAGGGGGTTATGCAGTCACCCCTGCCGATGGAATTATGCCGTCATGGAAGAACTTCGGCCCAATGAATATTTTCCTGTCCGGGAAGACAACCGGGGCACATACATCTTTAACTCCAAGGATATGTGTCTGATAGACCACATTCCGGAGTTAATCCATGCCGGAATTTCCTCTCTTAAAATAGAGGGCAGAATGAAAGGCATAAATTATCTGAGTTCCGTGGTAAAAACATATCGTAATGCCATTGACGCATATATCGCAGCCCCCGACTCTTACTTTGTTCGCCCGGAATGGCATTCAGAACTATACCGTATATATCACCGTGCCTATTGCACCGGGTTCTATTTCGGCCACCCGGATGGCCAAGCAAAGCACACCTTGAATACCGGTAATATGCACAAAGGCAAGATTCACAGTTTTATAGGCAAAATCCTTGAAAACCGTGGTAATAATTTATATTTGATTGATATCAGAAATAAGTTGACCCCTGGTGACGAAATCGAGCTCCTCAGCCCCCAGGGCCCTGCGCGCCAAACCAAGGTATTGTCGCTGACGAATGAAAAGGGAGACCCCGTGGACAATGCGAAACCCAATACCCGTATATTAATCCGCGTACCCCTTGACGCCTGCCCCAACGATATTGTTCGCAAAATATAAGATAATTCCTAATAACGGCCATGGGCCGGACCGCAACAAAAGAGAGCAGGCACTCAGCAACTTGTTGGCGCTTTCATTTAAAGCGCCATGGGCTGACCCGGCCTATCAACACTATAGCCTAACCCCCGGCAACGGTTAAACAATCCGACAAACCTACCCCAATTTTCTTATGTACCGTCATGGGGTGATCATCTTCAGGCTATGGATAAAGCCTTAATATTTTAGCAAGTTAAACGTATTTAAGGATAAAAACCGGGCCACACCTTTAATTTGACTTTACATTATATCTTCTGTAGATTATCTTAATATCACGGCTTTAAATCATTTCTATGACATTCTTTCAGGAGTTTTTTAATATGTTTGAAGACGACGAAACCCTACAGATGTATATTGAAGAATCGCTGGATCACTTAGCAGACATTGAAAGTGATTTACTGACGATTGAGGAGGGCGGCGAAAACATTGACCTTGATCTGGTCAACAATGTTTTCAGGGCAGCCCATTCCGTCAAAGGCGGTGCTGGATTCATGGGGTTGACAACCATTAAAAATCTTGCCCACCATCTCGAGAATGTACTAGGGATGATCAGGACCAAAGAACTGACCCCGGATTCTGAAAAGATCAGCATATTGCTCAAAGGATTTGACGAACTTGAAGGACTGTTGAACAACATTCAAACCAGCAATGAGGTCGATATTTCCACCCATGTCCAGGCGTTAGAGAACATAACCAGTGCATCTTCACCGGAACCAATTCAGGAGACCGGACAACAGGAGGCCCAGGAACCGGAACAGCCTGAAGCGTTTATAGAGATTGCACTCCAGGACGGCAGAATTTTCCGGCAGGTGCCGCTCAAGGAAATTGAAACCAGCAAAGCTGAAGGCAAAAACGTCTTTCTGGTCGAATACGACCTGATCAGCGATTTTCATGAGCAATCCAAAATACCCATGGAGATTTTAAACAATCTGTCTAAAACCGGAACGCTTATTGAAACAAGGATTGATACTGCCGGTGTCGGTACGCTCAGCGCTTCAGACATGCCCGGCAAAGTCCCCTTCCAGATACTGTTCGCTTCTATTATTGAACATGATATGGCCGAAACGCTATTTGGTGTCCCAAACCGGTGCATTCACCTCATTACAGACGATATGACCAGCCCTGCAGCAGGCAGCATAGACGAAATTCCCCCGCCTCTTCCCGCACCTGTTGAAACCGTAGAAACAGCGCCCCAGCCTGAGATGGTTGCCAAACCCGCTGCCGTCTCGGCACCGACACCCGCTGTGGCAAAACAACAGAACAACCCGGAAGTCCAGGAGGCACCTATGGCAAAACCCCAGGAAAAAGATTTGGCCATCGGCGGCAAGCCCCAAAGCTCTCTGCGTGTGAATGTCGGACTGCTTGACACCTTGATGACCCTAGCCGGCGAACTTGTACTAAGCAGAAACCAGCTTCTCCAGGGCGTCAATTCATCTAATGCAAAGGCGACGGAACTGTCCAGCCAGCGAATTGACATGATCACATCAGAGCTTCAGGAAGCGATCATGCGCACGCGCATGCAGCCTATTGCCAACATTCTGAATAAATTCACCCGGGTGGTCAGGGATTTATCCCACCAGTTGGGAAAATCCATAGAACTGGATATCGAAGGCAAGGATGTTGAACTGGACAAAACCATACTGGAATCCATCAATGACCCGTTGACCCACCTTGTGAGAAATTCCGTTGACCATGGCATTGAAACGCCCATGGAAAGAGAACAGATGGGCAAAAAAGGGACAGGGAGAATCGTCCTGAAGGCATTCCACGATGCAGGTCAGGTCAACATCGTCATCTCAGACGATGGGCGGGGATTGAACCCGGACAAAATCGCCTCATCCGTCATTGACAAAGGCCTGATATCCGAATCACGGGTGGCTGAAATGTCGGACAAGCAGAAAATAGAACTGATTTTCCTGCCGGGATTTTCAACTGCCAAAGAAGTCACGGATGTATCCGGCCGTGGTGTGGGCATGGATGTGGTGGTCACAAACATTGAGGCATTAGGCGGTATCATCGAATTGGATTCAACACCCGGACAGGGGACGGATATCCAGATCAAGTTGCCTTTGACCCTGGCCATCATTCCCAGCCAGATAACCTCTGTCGGCAATGAGCGGTATGCGGTTCCCCAGGTCAACCTCAATGAACTGCTCAGAATTCCGGCAAGCCAGATTAAGGAAAAAATCGAAAAAGTAGGAGATGCCGATGTTGTAAGGCTCAGAGGCGAGCTTCTTCCACTTCTGAACCTGGCGGACATGTTAGGCATACAACGCACTTTCGTTGATCCTGAAACCGGCGAAGAACACATAGATCGCAGAACCAGCATTTCGGACCGCAGGTCAAAGGATCTCCTGCCTGAAGAGGGGTCTGATTCCGGGAACAAAATTAAAGAGGAAACCCAAAGAGCGGAAAAAGACCGCCGGTATCATGCCGCATCTGCGATTAATATTGCCGTGGTATCTGCCGGGGCATTCAAATACGGCCTTGTGGTGGACCAGCTCCATGATTCCGAAGAAATTGTCGTAAAACCCGTGGGCAGGCACTTAAAAAAATGCACGGCCTATGCCGGCGCGACTATTATGGGAGACGGTAAGGTTGCTTTAATCCTTGATATTTCCAACCTTGCCCAGATGGCAGAGCTTTCCTCCATTGCCGAAGCAAGCCAGAATGCTGTCAAGGCCGCCGAGGAAGAAGAGGCTGCCAGAGCAGATAAAGTTGCATTACTGACATTCAAAAACAGTGAAACAGAGCATTTTGCAGCGCCGTTGAACATTGTGGAACGGATTGAACGTATCAAAACATCCGACATTGAACAGGTTGGCGACCGCAAAGTTGTACAGTACCGCGGCGGTTCTCTGCCCCTGTACGAACTGTCCCAGGTAACGAACGTTGAGCAGCTACCTGAAAGGGATCAGCAGGAAGTTATCGTCTTCAAAATCAAAGACCGGGAATTAGGGCTTATGGTTACCCCGCCGGTGGATGCCCAGGAAGTTGTGCTCAACATTGACGGCTCCACCCTGAAACAGCCTGCCGTCAGCGGCTCCATGATTATAAACAATCATACCACGTTACTGGTGGATATCTTTGAACTGGTTAAAACCTTGAACCCGGACTGGTTTGACGCTGAGGCCAAAGCCGCTGCAACCATGGCCGAAGACGGTGAAAGAATCATCCTGTTTGCCGAAGATTCGGCTTTTTTCAGAAACCAGGTCAAAAAATTCATGGAAGAGGACGGTTTCAAGGTCATTGAAGCCGAAGACGGACTCATTGCCTGGGAATTGTTAAAAGAACGTGCCGAAGAGATTGACTTGATTGTAACGGATCTGGAAATGCCCAACATGGACGGATTTGAATTCACCAAGCGGGTTAAGAACGATAGCAAGTATTCGCATCTTAGCGTTATTGCCTTGACATCGCTTGCCAGTGACGCACATATTGAAAAAGGCAGATCCGTGGGTATTGACGAATATGAGATAAAACTGGACAGGGAAAAACTGATGTCTGTTATCAGGCAATATACAAATTTATAAAATACCCACAAAGCAGATACCCGTTAAGGAGATTCACATGAAAGAAGAGACCAAAGAGCCCGCATCCAATGACATAGAGTTCTCCACATTCTATGTTGGCGGGGCCATTTGCGGCATTGACATATTAAATATCCAGGAAATCAATAAACATTTTGAAATCACTCAGGTGCCCCAGTCATCTGAATACGTCAAAGGCATATTAAACCTTCGGGGCAGAATTGTAACGATCATTGATCTGGGCAAGAAACTGGGATTATCCCCTGTAACCCCAAGCAAAGACAACCGTAATATCATTGTTAATTCCGAAGATGAGCATATCGGCCTTTTGGTGGATGCCATTTCCGATGTGGTCATCACCCAGAAAGAAAACATAGAATCTGCACCTTCAAATATTAGTGGCGTGAAGGGCAAATATTTCCAGGGTGTCTTAAAAACAAAAAATCAGTTAATCGGAATTCTTGATATTGACGAGGTACTCAAAGAATAATGAACACCATCAAAGCGCTTGTTGTTGATGACACAATTGTTTATCGAAAAATTGTTGGGGACTCACTCAAGCAGATGCCCGGAATTGAGGTGGTGGGAACAGCCAACAACGGAAAAATTGCCCTTTCCAAAATAAAAACCCTTAAACCGGATCTGATGACCCTGGATATTGAAATGCCGGAAATGAACGGCATTGAACTCCTTCAAGAACTTCGACACATGGATAATCCCCCCTTGGTGATCATGGTCTCCACGCTGACCCACAAGGGCGGAGAAATGACCCTGCGGGCAATGGAATTAGGCGCATTTGACGTTCTGCCCAAGCCGGAAGACGGCAAGATGGCAGAAAACATGCGCAAAGTCAAAGAGACCCTTGAACCCATTGTAAAGCATGTTAAACGTCATAAATTCGGCATCACTGATCCGCCGTTCAAGCCCAAGCCTGCGGCAAAGGTTACGGCAAAAGCGCCGGCATTAAAGGCAGCCGGCCGGCCGGTAAAACCCAGGCCGGCCGTCATCAGGTCCAAATCTGAAATCATAGGTATCGGCATATCGACCGGCGGTCCAAATGCACTATCAAAGATGATACCCATGCTCCCCAAGGACCTCAAGGTACCGATTCTCATTGTCCAGCATATGCCGCCGGTATTTACGGAATCCCTTGCCAATAGTCTGAATAAAAAATCAGCCCTTGAAGTCGTAGAGGGCAGGGATGGAGATACCATTAAACCGGGAACCGTATTCATTGCCCCGGGGGGGAAACAGATGAAAATTGTTGCAGGTGCGGACGGCTTGACCCGGAAAATAAAAATTACGGATGATCCACCGGAAAATTCGTGTAAACCCTCGGCGGATTATCTGTTTCGTTCCATTGCCCAGCACTATGTTGGCCGAGCCACAGGCGTTATCATGACCGGCATGGGTTCTGACGGGTCAAAGGGACTGTATCAGATGAAAAACAACGGTAGTTTCATTATTGCCCAGGATCAAAAGACCTGCACCGTTTACGGCATGCCCAAAGAACCCACTGAATCCGGGATAGTCGATGTCATCGCACCACTGGAAAAAATCGCAGATGAAATCGTAAAGACCGTTTAACCAGAAATATAACGGATACCGACACGATACTTATGAGCAAAATCAAAGTAACGCCAGAAGAATTCAAGACATTTGCCAAATACATCCTGGATATATCAGGGATCGCTCTGGATGTGGGGAAAGAATACCTTCTGGAAACCAGACTCAATCCTCTGCTTTCCAAATACCAGTGCAGTTCATATTCGGATTTGATGAAAAAATCTAAACATGGTTTGAATAAAGAGCTGGAAGGCGAAATTATAGATGCCATTTCCACCAATGAAACCTATTTTTTCAGGGACAAATCGCCGTTTAAACTCCTCCAGCATAAAATACTGCCGGACCTTATTGATAAACGTTCCCAAAAAAGCTTCGGCAAACCCACCATAAGAATATGGAGTGCGGCCAATTCAACAGGGCAGGAGCTATACAGCCTTGCCATGACCATGATTGAAATGGGTGTCACCATTGACAAATACAATATCAGACTGTTTGGCACGGATATTTCTGATGCGGCCATTGCCAAGGCCAGTTACGGTGTTTACAACAAATTTGAAGTAGCGCGCGGGCTTGAATCTGTCAGGCTGAACAGATTCTTTGAACCCAAGGAGGATAAATATAAGGTTAAAGATGAGCTTCGGGCAATGGTTCAATTCAAAAAGATGAACCTGATGAAACCGTTCATCGGTATTGGAAAATACGATATTGTCCTGTGCCGAAATGTGATGATTTATTTTACCTCCGAGGACCGCCGGAAAATTTATTCAAATATTGCAAAGGTCATGGAACCGGACGGATATCTTTTAATCGGTTCCACAGAATCCCTGGTAAATGATACAGACCTTTTTGCGTCTTTCAGATATTTAAGTTCGGTATTTTACCAGTTCAAAAATTAGCGGGGTATAGTTATGAGCGGAATCAATGAAAAAGAGTTTATCAGCGAACTGATATTTTGTATTAAGGAAAAAGATACGGTTAAAGCCAAAGCCCTGCTCCAATTTGCATCGGATGCCAACGTAGATGTCAAGGTGCAGAAAATGGCGCTGGCAGAACTTGCAAAAGGGCCTGAAGACATTGTTTTTCCCCTGCTTGAATACCTCACCAAAATAGAAATTTCAAATACAGAGGTCCAGGAAAGCCTGTATGATTTAATCCTGGACAAAGCATACGGCAACACCAATCGGGTTATTGAATATATTATCAAAAACGAAAAAGAGACCCGGATTCAGTTTATCAGGGCAGCCGGAGATCTGTTTCTTGAAGATACGATCCCGGTTTTGACCCAGATTGTGCAGGATGAAACAGATCCCGAAATCGTTGCGCCTGCCATTAATTCACTTGCGGCGTTCCGCAAGCCCGAACATATTGAAATTTTTTCTTCGTTGACCACCCATTCAGATCCAGACATTATCCGGGCAGCCATTTTTGCCATTGGCGCCCTGCCAAACCCCCAGGCAGCAGATGCCTTGATAAGCTTTTTATGTGAAGATGGAATCATAAACAAACTGGTTGTCCAGGCCCTGGCAGAAAAACAGGATTTTTATGATCTTGAAAAAATAATCCACCTTTTATCATCCCCTGTCACCATTATCAGAGACACGGCCATTGATGAACTGATCAATATGGGCAAAAAGGCAACACCGCTTATGACCAAGGCGTTCCAAAATGCCGAAGCCGACTATATGGTACATTTGGTGACCACCCTTGGTTACCTAGAGGATCAGGCGGCCATTCCCGTCATCATGGACATTATTAATACCCAGCCCAAAGATGTCAACATCCGCCAGGCCGCTTACGAAGCCATGGAACGGATTCCATCGCCCCGCACAGCCATCTGCCTGGTCCAAGGTCTCCAGGATCCTGAAGAAGCCGTGCGCATGAGCGCAGCCCGGGCCGTTGACAAGAACCTGTCAAAACCATTGGTGGCCGGACTGAAAAATATAGTTCGGGAAAAATCCCCCGAAGCGATATCAACGGTAAGCGCTCTCATAGATACGGATGCAGGCAACATTTTCAATTTTTTAATGGAGGAAGAATCTTTCAAAGAGCTTGCCGGTGAGCATATTGCCACAAAGGCTTCCCCTGCCACCCGCAAAGCCTTCTTAAAAAATATGGCCGTCACAGGCCACAATGAATTTGCCAAGGAAATTTCAGCCAAAATAACCGGACCGGCAAATAAAGAAGTGTCGTCTATGAAAATCGTTGTTGTAGATGACTCTAAAATGATGCTCAAACTCTACCAGAACAAGTTGTCGGTTTTAGGACTTGACTGTGAAACCTTCCATCGACCGGAAGAAGCGGTAAAGCGAGTACTTTCCGAAAAACCGGATCTCGTTATCACCGATCTGAATATGCCCAACATCAGTGGTTTAGAACTTACCATGGAAATAAGGCGCAAATTCTCCCGTACGGATCTGCCTATTTTAATGATCACCACCCAAAGCGATTTTGTTGAAGAAAAAAAAGGCGATATAGATGTAAACGCATCCCTTTTGAAAAAAAGCGGCATCAATAAAATCCTTCACAAACCCTTCAAAGACGATGATTTCAAAGAGGCAGTCTCTAATCTACTGCCCGCCTGATTCAACAAAACGGCATAAAATAATTTGATATACCCAACCCGATGAACATGGTATAATTTCAGGGTTAGAGCGATAGTGTCAAAAAAATTCAGGCACGGAGACGCCATAAGGCGCCCTATATAAAACGGAAATTATACCCATGATAAGAAAAGCCCTCATTGATGATGTTGCCCCCATACATGCCCTGCTTCAATTTTATGCCGAAAAAGGGGAACTCTTAGGTCGCCCGTTAAGCAACCTCTATGACCATTTACGGGATTTCTGGGTATATGAGGATGAAGAGACCGGCATATTATTGGGTTGTGCAGCCCTCGCCTTTTGCTGGGAAGATATCGCTGAAATCCGTTCCGTTGCAGTAAAAGAAGAATATAATGGCCGGGGCATCGGATCAGCCTTGACGGAACGCTGTATCCAGGAAGCCTTCTATTTTAAATTAAAAACATTATTTGCACTGACCTACCGCCCGGATTTTTTCGCCCGTTTTGGGTTTGAAATAACTGAAAAAAACAACCTGCCCATGGTTAAAATCTGGGCCGGGTGCCTGGACTGCGTTAAGTTTCCCGATTGTGACGAAATTGCAATGATCAAAAAGTTATAGTTCAATTCACGTATAAATCATCTTGTAAGGAATGGGCGAATACTTTGTTACGGATGGTTTGGGCAGGATATGTTCTTCGGCGACGGTCAGCCAGTTATTATCCGGATTCAGTTCCCGCAGGCGTCCGCCTTCCGAGGGCAAGGCATGCACCGTGTAATCATACCATACATTGAAAATGCAGATATAAAATTTTCCCTGACGCGCCACCACGTAATTATTGGTAAAGGTGCTTTGGGGAAGATCCTCCTGCTGGGCCAATGCTTTGACCTGGTCAGCCTCAAGCTTCACCAGAACCGACTTTGACACGCCTTTTTCATCAAAACGCAGCAGGCTTCGTGATTCGCTGGACGCCACATACACCGTTGTAATTGAATCAAGCTGCCTAAAATACTGGGCAGCGACAATGGCCGCCGTCCGTCGTCCGCCCGACAATACGGGTACCCCGTAATATTCGAACAACTTTTTTTGCATATTTTCAGCGTAACAATCCCCTTTCTCGTACAGATCTTTGGAGATATAACGCAAAAATTTGGCAAGGTTTTCGGATGCATCGGCAATGGGCCAATCCACCCTGACATGAAAATGGGTCAAGGCGTACTGGGGTTTGCGCCGTTGATTGGGCTGGATTAAAATGGCATAATCCACGGGCAACAGGTTTTTAAGAAGAGCGAAAAAACCGTCGGACTCAAAACACTTTATGTTCCGCTTATAATTTTCAAGATCAGGAAAATCTTTAACGCCGAGCAGATTGGTTTTAGTGGTTTTATTGACATCAAAATACCGGATATATTTTTTGTGAATTTTTTCAATATAATCTTCACAAAAAATGATCAGAAAAGAATTTTGTGCTTCAAATTCCACGGACGGTATGCGTGCCCTGGGTTTAAGCTCTCTCAACTCCACAAAGGGATAAGGGGTCCGGATCTTTAAAAAGTTATTATAGGATCCCACAAGGCAGTAATCCAGAACAAACTGATCCAGTTCATCTCTTAATACCTGGTAATAGGACCGGCGCAGCCGGTTCTCCCTGCTCAGCGCATGCCGTAATTTGCAAAATTTCACCTCTTGTTAATCCTTTCAGATTTACTATTATAGAGCTGCCACGCCTGGCAGCACTTTGCCTTCCATCATGTGCAGAAAAGCCCCGCCCCCTGTAGAAATATAGCTGACTTTTTCGGTAATCCCGCATTGCTTGGCGGCAAGGCCCGTATCACCGCCGCCCACAACTGAAAAAGCGGCAGACGCGGCAATGGCATCTGCGACGATCTGGGTGCCTGCAGCAAACTTCTCCATTTCAAACACCCCCATGGGTCCGTTCCACACAATGGTGCCAGCACCAACGATGGCCTTGGCAAAGCCGTTGGCGGTTTCAGGACCAATATCCAGCGCCATCCAATCATCCGGAATTTCATCTAAAGAAACAATACGCGATGGGGCATCCTTGTCAAACTGCCCGGCGACGACCAGGTCTTCAGGCAAAAGAAATCCAATGCCCTTTTCCTTTGCCTGGGCCATGATATTTGACGCGGTCTGAATCAAATCCGGTTCGATCATGGACCCCTTGGTATCCACACCATTTGCCGCAAGGAAAGTATTGGCCATGGCACCACCGATAATCATGCAGTCCACGAACTTGAGCATATTTTCAAGGGCAGCCAGTTTACTGGAGACTTTTGCCCCGCCGATCACGACAACCAAGGGCTTTTTTGGATGTTCCACAGAATCGTAGTATGAACGAACCTCTTTTTCAAGCAGAAAACCCGCGGCAGAAGATTTGGCATACATAGTAATGCCGGTCACCGATGCCTGCTCCCGATGGGATACGGCAAAGGCATTGTTCACATACACATCGCAAAGTTCTGCAAGGGCTTTTGCAAATCCGGGATCATTTTTCTTTTCCTCTTCGTGGAACCTTAAATTTTCAAGCATGAGAATCTCGCCGGACCCAAGGGCTTGGACCTGTTTCTTCACCGCATCCCCGATACAATCGTCGGCAAATGCCACAGGCATCTTTAATAGTTCAGACAATCTGACGGCTGCGGGTTTAAGGCTGAATTTTTCATCCCGGCCCCCTTTAGGACGCCCCAGATGGGAAGCCAGAACCAGTTTTGCCTTTTTTTCAATTAAATAGGAGATCAGGTCCAAAGTCGCCCTGATCCGGTTGTCATCAGTAATATTACCATGGTCATCCATGGGCAGATTGTAGTCCACCCGGATAAAAAGGGTTTTACCGCTTACATCTAAGTCCCGAACCGATTTCATATCCCCTCCTAATCAATGATGTTTGAACGCAACGTCACCCATATGCGCTTTGAATATAGGCGACAGAGCCTTCAAACACAAGGCTGCCGTTAAGCCCTATTTCTTCATTTTCACCCCACGCCGATGCGCCTGTTTTTTCCTGGACCAGCGTTCAAAAAAAGTGATGGCGCCGGCTTTGGTTGAACGTTCAATGACCTCTTCTTCAACCTGAATCCCATTCTTTGTGGCCAATGCGTGTTGAAGGCACTTTGTTTTTACCGGACAATGATAAAAGCACTCTTCCGGGGTTTCCCGCAACCCCTTGGGCCCCATGGGAAATACTTTTTCAAGATCCCCAAAGCAGTCGGGAAGATCGTCTTGATTCGTCATTTGAGCTGCTCAAACTCCTTTTGAAACTGCGTCATTACCCCCTGCTCGGCAAAGCTGTAATACCCCTGACTGCCTGTCACAAGATGGTCGTGAATATGAATGCCGGCAAATGCCAGGGCAATAAACAAGGTCCGGGTAATACGAATATCCTGGGCAGAGGGGGTAATGTCCCCGGAAGGGTGATTATGCGCGAGAACCACTGCTGCCGCGTTATGTGAAATACTGCGTGCAATCACTTCCCGGGGATATACGGCCGAGGCTGACAAGGTTCCGGTAAAGAGAACCTCCGATGCCGTAACCCTGTTTTTGGCATCCAGAAATATCCCTACAAAATGTTCTTTGTTTTTGTAACCAATGGTCTGGTTTAAATATACCATCAGGCTTTCAGGGTTGCTGACCACATCCATCTTGAGTATCCGGGTTTCAAGATAGCGGTCTGCCACCGCCTTGATCAGATGTATCCCAAAGCTGTTGGCAGGCCCCACCCCTTTAACCCGGCAAAGGGCCCGGGTATCCGCCTCCAGCACCCGGGGCAGGGTTTTAAATTCCGCTAAAAGATCTTTGGCAGCCTGCTTGGTATCCTTGCGCGGGGTATTCAGGGCCAAAAGCAGTTCCAGGACCTCATAGTCATGGAATCCCGACAGGCCGGCCCGGCGGAAGCGATCCCTCAGGCGCTGCCGGTGTCCGGCACCCTTATTCGTCGTCTCCCTGTTCATCTACCGGGTCATCCGTATCAAGGTCTTTTGGATCATCTAAGATCTCGGCATCATCCCCTTCCGGAGGGAGGCACGTATTATCATCATCAGAATCACCCTCCTCTTTAGGAAGCCGGGCAATGCCGATGAGTTTCTCTCCCTGGGCCAGGTTGATGAGTTTGACCCCCTGGGTATTTCTGGAGATCACATTGATTCCGCATATATCCGTACGGATCAGTTTGCCCTTATCCGTAATCATCATCAGCTCATCACTGTCACCTACCAGGGCAAGGGCCATCATTTTACCGTTCCGCTTGGAAGTTTTAATGGAAAAAACGCCTTTGCCGCCCCGGGCCTGGGTTCTATACTCTTCAATGTTTGAACGCTTTCCGTAACCGTTTTCCGTAACCGTTAAAAGCGTGTCCTCATCGCCAAGCACCTCCATGCCCACCAACCGGGCACCCTCATCTATGCGCATGCCCCGCACGCCCATGGAGCCGCGGCCCACATCACGGACATCTGCTTCATTAAACCGGATGACCTTCCCTCCCTCGGATCCCAAAAAGATCTCCTGGGACCCATCGGTGATGCGTGCGGCAATGAGTTCGTCCCCTTCCGCCAGCTTCACACCGATGAGGCCCCCTGCCCGGGGACGTGAATAGGCCATCAGCTCAGTCTTTTTCACCCGGCCGTTTTTGGTCGCCATGACCACGTACCGATTCTCCGTGAACTCATCCACGGTGAGCACGGTGGCAAGTTTCTCACCCTCGTCAAAATTAAGCAGGTTCACAATGGCCTTGCCAAGGGATGAACGTCCGGCCATGGGCAGTTCATATACCTTGGCCTGATAGACCTTGCCGAAATTGGTAATAAAAAGGAAGGTGGCGTGGGTGGAGGCCACAAACAGATGTTCCACAAAATCGTCGGACTTTGTTCCCATGGCGGTCTTGCCTTTGCCACCCCGGTGCTGGCTTGCATAAAGGGTTATGGGATTACGTTTGATGTATCCGCTGCGGGTCACCGTGACCACCATGTCTTCTTGGGCAATAAGATCTTCAATGGATATTTCCGCCGTACTCTCCACGATACGGGTGCGCCGCTCATCCCTGAACGCATCATTAAGTTCGGTCAATTCATCCTTGATCAATCCCCGGACCACGCTTTCCGAGCCAAGGATCTCATTGAACCAGGCAATATCCTTAAGCAGGCCCTGGTATTC
>JAKSBO010000460.1 GCA_022361095.1 Desulfobacterales bacterium
AGTTTTTAACGCATCTTCGAGGCTGTAAACCTGTTTCCCGGAAGGCAAAATGCCATATTCGGACAAAAGCGCGGCACTTTGGTCGAAATCCAACGGATACTTGTTCATGGCATTGTATTCCTTTTTTATAAACAGCCACGGGCTGGCCTGACATATCAGCAGCCAGGCTCAGCCCACGACAAAGTTTGAAAGATCTGAGTAACTTACACAGACTTTCTTATAAAATTAAGGCTGAAGTTCTTCCTTGAGCATACAACAGGCGATTTTATAACGGGGGGACCCGTTATCATCGTAGGACAGATTTCCCGGCTGTATTAGTTTATTCATTACACACCCTTCGGGAATCTGCAAAGAGAAAAAATCTGTTTCATTGATTTTTGGACGGGGGGTAAGCACATTGTCTATTATTTCATAGGAATGAAATTTAAAATCTTCGCATAAAGGACATTGATACACCCGTCCGTTAGGGAAAATAAAATAGTTGTCCGCCACATTGGCCGCACATTCAAAGGTGTCGCCATGGGTGAGGAACACCTTTGGGTAGGTCACAATAATGCCTTGTTTTGCAATCTGTTCCGCAGTTTTTGGAATGGTCTCCTGCCAGATTGATTTGGATACCTGGTGTCTTGCGCCGGTATTTTCCGTTTCGCCCCGCAGGCCCACCACCTGGATAAAAAATCTTGAAATCCCAAGATCCTTTACCAGTTCCGGAAGCTGTGTGACCTCATGAATATTTTTTTCAGAGACCGTATAGATCATGGAGCAGGTGAACCCTTTTTCCAGGGCTTTGCTGATGCCGGACATAACGGCATCAAAACATCCATCCCCTCTGATGGCATCATTGGTCTCTTTGGTGACACCGTCCAGGGAAAATGAAAAAAAATCAATTTGATCCGGTGTGATTTTGTCCAGGATGTCGTGAAATAAAAAACCGTTGGTATCAATGGTGATGGATTTGAATCCCATGGCACCGGCCATGCCTACAACCGAGGCAAGATCCGGATGAAGTGTGGGTTCGCCGCCTAAGAGAATAAGGTTGGTATCCTTTGCCCTTGAAGAGAAGATGCCGAGCCACTGTTCGATCGTGTCCGGGGAGAGGGTGTTGCTACCATGCTGCTCCCGGTTAATATAGCAGTGGGCACAGCGCAGATTACAGCGTGTCAGTATGTGGAAAAACAGGTTGGTGCTCTGTTTTGAAAACGCAACGGTTTGTTTTTTCATTTTAACTTTAACCCATGCACTGTTTCGTGAAATTGGGGTCAAAGGGTACGGGATATGTACCGTCAAAACAGGCTTTGCAGAAATTGGCTTCGGGCTCATTCACCCCGGAGGCTTCGAGCATGCCTTCAATGGAGAGATAATGCAAAGAGTCCAGGCCAAGGTATTCGGTCAGTTCATCTAAAGGTTTCTGGGCCGCGATCAATTCTCCCTTGGATGAAAAATCAATGCCGTAGTAACAGGGAAACTTATGGGGGGGACAGGAGACCCGCATGTGTATTTTTCCTGCACCCAACTCTCGTAAGGCTTTAACACGGGTTTTGGCCGTGGTGCCCCGGATAATGGAATCTTCAACAATGATAATATCTTTGCCTTTGATTAATTCCCGTACCGGATTCAGTTTCACCCGCACGGCAAAATCCCGCATGGACTGGGTGGGCTGGATAAAACTTCTGCCCACATAGTGGTTGCGTATCATGCCCATTTCAAAGGGGATGCCCGATTCTGCGGCATAGCCGATGGCCGCATAGTTGCCGGAATCGGGAAACGGCATAACAATGTCCGCATCCACATGGGATTCCTGGGCCAGCCGCCTGCCATGCGCCTTTCTCATTTCATAAACGTTTTTGCCGTCAATGGTGGAGTCGGGCCGGGCAAAATAGATATATTCAAATATGCACAGCGATTTTTTGGCCGCCGCTTTGGGATGTTTGATACTTCTGATACCGTCTTCATTGATAATGACGATTTCACCGGGATCCAGTTCCCGGATAAATTCGGCCTGGATCAGATCAAAGGCACAGGTTTCGGATGCCAGCACATAGTGTCCGTTCAGTTTTCCAAGGGCCAGGGGGCGGAATCCGTTGGGATCTTTCATGCCGATGATTTCGCCCTTACAGGTGAGCAGAATCATGGAGTAGGCCCCTTCAACCTTTGAGGCCGCCTTTAATACGGCTGATTCATAATCGCCTTTTATCAGGTTTTTGATGAACAGATGCAAAAATACTTCCGAATCCATGGTGGTCTGGAAGATGGAGCCCTTTTCTTCAAGTTCTTCTCTCAGGGTATGGGCGTTCACCAGGTTGCCGTTGTGGGCCAGGGCATAGGAGCGGTGTCTGTGGTTGACCACAAAGGGCTGGGCGTTGGTGATC
>JAKSBO010000933.1 GCA_022361095.1 Desulfobacterales bacterium
AAATGATCAGCCTGTTAAGCCCATATCAGATGTTTCCTAATTGGCCGCATCCGGCACTGACGGACCTGCCCCTGCTCCATCTTTTGATTACAAACACCCCTTTGCCGGTCAGCATTTGGGCAAAGTCATGCATCTGTTCATCACTGGGACTTTGATGGTCAAACCCGGTTACGGGGTTGTAGGGAATCAGGTTTAAGCGCACGGGCAACGGATGGATGAATTGGGCCAGTGCCCGGGCATGGGCCATTGAGTCGTTGACCCCTTTGATCAGGATGTATTCAAAAAGAAAGACGCCCCTTGGGGGGAGGGGGTATGCTTCAAGGCTTTTTTTCAGTGCAGCAAGGGGCCAGCGCCGGTTCACCGGCATCAAGGCAGAGCGGGTGTCATCGTCCGGCCCGTTTATTGAAACGGCCAGGCGGATATTGGGCAGCCTCATTTGTGCCAGGCGCTCAATACCCGGCACCACACCGCAGGTGGAGATGGTCATATGGCGCAGGGCAATATCGCATCCTTTCTGGCTGCTGAGTATGCTGACCGCGGCCATTACCCTGTCAAAATTGTCAAAAGGCTCTCCCATGCCCATAAATACAATATTTTTTATATCATAGCCAAGGTGATGCCGGGCGTTAAATACCTGGCCCACAATTTCAGATGTTGAAAGGCTGCGCTTAAATCCCATGCGGGCGGTCTGGCAGAATTTGCACCCCATTTTGCACCCCACCTGGCTTGAAACGCAAAGGGTGTTGTGCCGGGTCATGGGAATGATCACGGATCCAATTTTCAAACCGTCGGTCAGCTCAGTGATGAACTTGACCAATCCTTCTTTTTCAATGGTTTTTTCTACCTGGCCGGGTGACAGGTGAATTGTCTTCCCAAGCGCAGTCCACAGCTTGGGCGACCCTTTGAATTCCGGCGCGCTGCCTATATTGTTCCCGCCGTTTTTAAACACTTCCCGGTACAGGGCTTCGGCATGAAAGCGCCCCTTTCCGTAATCATTTCGCAGGGTCCGGTTCAATTCATCCAGAGGCAGACCCAAAATATCAATCATCGGTTTCATGGCAGATATATATCACAGGCCCGGAAATTTGCCTATGACTGAGAACCCGGGAAAATCGGATAGGGCCTTGAACAGATCCGGTAAAACGGCTGGACGGTTGTGGATATGAGGGCCCTGGGACACCCTTGGCATATTATGGCGTTTTTCCTTGACAAAATAGGGGCTTCTGTCCTAACTGCTATACAATATAGCTGAATATGGAGATCATATCGAAATTTCTTAGTCGCGTATTTCGAGGAATAAAATTTTTAGATAGCCAAGCTATCGTCAGAATTTAAGCTTTTCAATCGGGCACTATCCCTAATTTAAACTTTTCAAAAGGAGTTATTATGAGCAAAAGCCTGGTGGGTTTCATAATATTGGTTGCAGGCGTCCTTGGATATTGGTTCTGGGGTGGGGAAAAAGCGTATGAAATAAAAAATATGCCCATAACCGTGTCACGCATTGTCTGTTTCGGTGACAGCCTGACCCGGGGAATCGGTGCCTCCCGGGGAATGGATTATCCGGCACGGCTGGAAGAAATGACCGGAATTGAGATCATCAACTCCGGGGTGTCGGGAGATACCACGGCGGACGGGTTGGCACGGATCGAAGATGATGTGCTGGATTATGAACCGGATGTGGTATTGATCACCCTTGGCGGCAATGATTTAAAAAACCGGGTGAGCGCGGATACAGCCCGTGCCAACCTGCTCAGTATTATTCAGCGTATCCAGGCGGCAGGGACCATGGTGGTTCTTGGGGGAATTGATATCCCTTTATATGGCAAAGGCTATGCACAAATGTATGAAGCCCTTGCCAGGCAGACCGGTTCGGTGTTGGTTCCCAATATTCTTGAAGATCTGTTCGGCAACCCCGAATTAATGAGTGACTCCATCCATCCCAATGACAAGGGGTATGAGATTATGGCCGGATATTTTTATAAAGCACTGGACGGGCTGCCGTTTGTTGTGGATTAGCGCCCGACCGGAAACCGTAAATTTTGTTGATTACTCCGGTTAGAATATACACCCGCCTTGTACGCGACAAAATTTTCAGGTTTTCGGTCACACACTAAATTTTTATAAGAAAGTCTGTGTAAGTCACTCAGACCTTTTAAACTTTGTTGTGGGCTGAGCCTGGCAGCTGATATGTCAGGTCGGCCCATGGCCGTTATTCGAAAAGAACCGCGATATCTAAAACCGGCCAAATCGGAAAAGCCGGTTTGGTTTAAATTGTCCATATTTGCCGTTTTTGCCTGCCCGATTTTTCCCTTTAGTTTATTATGTATTTGATA